>CAURMD010000006.1:0-49466 GCA_963525985.1 uncultured Streptococcus sp.
GTCGTCCTGTCGATGATGCCAGCAGTGCACTTTATATCAATGATCCCAAGAAAGGAGGAGGGTTCCAAAAACTTTTTTATACCCATCCACCTATCTCAGAACGGATTGAACGTTTAAAACATATGTAAAAAGAATCCAGAGGTCGTCTCTGGATTTTTGCTATGTTCAAGATTTATATATCTTGTAGATCAACTACCTCCAAACCGTGTTCTGTCAAGCGATAGATAGTCGAACAGACCTCTTTTAAGAAACGACGGTCATGCGAAACAGTGATGATACCGCCTGGATAGGTGGCAAAGAGTTTTCTGATCTGGGGTTGAGAAGTGGGAGAAAAGTTTCGTGTGGGTTCATCCAGCAAGAGAAAGTTTGGTTTGCGTAGCACTAAATCCAAAAGCAGGAGTTTGCCCTGTTGCCCGCCAGATAAGAAGCGAATTTGATGCTGCATTTCTGGATAACTGAAATTGAGACTGGCTAGGTGAGATTGGATTTTCTGTAGTTCCTCTTTTTCCCCAGTTTGACTTAGATAGGCTATTGGTGATAAATCCAATTTCAGTTTTTTGTGGTAATCTTGTGGCATATAACCAAGTGAAATCTCTCTTTTTTGACTTAGCAGTTGTTGCAACTTTGCTAACAGAGTTGATTTCCCCATACCATTTGGGCCTATGATACTGATTTTTTCTTGTCCACGGACAGTTAATTGTAGTTCTTGCACCAAAATTCGCTCGCCAATGGACAAATTTTCTTTTTCCAGTTGGATTAAGACTTTAGATGCCGGTAATGGCTGTATATCCGAGAAGAAAAGTTGAATGTGTTCTTCTTCAAGTGGTTTTTGGGTCATGGACTGAGCTGTCTTTTCAAAGCGTTTTTCTTGAGAGAGAACAGTTTTCATCTTTTTGGCCAATAGGCGACCTGCAGTACTGTCTTTGGTAGCTCGAAGCGCAGTTTCTACATTCTGCTTGACTCGCCGATGTTTTTCCATGGTTTTATCGTAGGCTCTTTGATCGTTAGCCGCTTGCTGACTTTGTCTGGCAAAATTAGCCTTTCTCTGCTCACTATAGCGGTCATAGTCTAAATGCTCTACTAACGTTTCTGCTTCTTTACGGTGTTTGACCAGTCGCAAGTGGACAATAGTATCAGCCGTTTGAGAAAGAAAGTCTTCATCATGGGAAATGAAAATAACGGTTTGTCGAGTCTTGCGAATTTGACCTTTTAGCCAATCAACCGTCTCAAGGTCCAGATCATTTGAAGGTTCATCTAAAAATAGAATCTCAAAGGGTTTGGCTAACTCATGGATGAGCTGAATTTTCAAAGCTTCGCCACCTGATAGACTGCCAATCTCTTGGTTGCTAGCGAAACGATCGCTATCAAAATGCAATTCCTCAGCCAAACGATAGAGGATACTGTAGTCTAAATCAAGAGAATCTAAAAAGAAGTAGTCGTGTAGAGTTTTCTTTTTCAGCTCCTCGGGGACTTTTTGAGGAATGTAGGCCAGTGACTGATGGTCAGACTGGATGTCTCCCCTGATAGTGAAATCAGACAAAGCTTCCCCCATTAAAATTTTAAGTAAGGTTGATTTGCCATTTCCTTCTTCACCAATAATAGCAACCTTTTCTCCGTCTTGGATGGTCATGTTTAAGTCTGAGACAAGGTCTCGTAAATCTTTGTTTTGTGTGATGGTCAGGTGATTGATTTTTATCATATGATTGCCCTTTCTAGAATGTCAATAGTGCATAACAAAAAGCTCTACTTTACCTAGTAGAGCTAAAGTTTATGTCAAAAAAACTCTATTAATACTCTTCGAAAATCTCTTCAAACTACGTCAGCATAGCCTTACCGTAGATATGATTACTGACTTCGTCAGTTCTATCCACAACCTCAAAACAGTGTTTTGAGCTGACTTCGTCAGTCTTATCTACAACCTCAAAGCAGTGCTTTGAGCAACCTGCGGCTAGCTTCCTAGTTTGCTCTTTGATTTTCATTGAGTATAAAATGCCAGAAAAAGAGCATAAAAGAGTACACAAAAAGAGACAAAAACAAGATCTACTAAATAAAGGTTCTTTATTTGATAGACTTAGTTGTTCATGTCTCCCTTACCTCCGAGTATTGGTATCTTTATACTATACCTTTAAGGAAATTTTGTCAACAGAAAACTGGAAATTCCAAGCTCTAAAATACGAGGGGTAAGCATTAGTAATGAGTTCTTTGTCTTCCATGTGAGCATCATCCTTGTTCTGATATATTCTTGCCTATAGTATAGCACCAAAAAATATAGTGATAAATATATTAAAAAATCGAATGTTAATTACAAAGTTTGGTGGGCTGATTTGTAGCCTTTTCATGGTATAATCAAGAGAGTAAATCTTTATGGAGGAAGTATGAAATTAAATATTCAAGAAATTCGTAAGCAGTCTGAAGGCTTGCATTTTGAACAAACATTAGACCTAGCCGCAGACCTGCGTGCACGCAATCAAGAAATTTTAGATGTAAAAGATATCCTTGCAGTTGGGAAAGTACAGTACGAAGACCGTATGTATTTCTTAGATTATCAGTTGTCTTATACCATTGTCCTTGCTTCCAGTCGCAGTATGGAGCCAGTTGAGTTGGCTGAATCTTATCCAGTAACGGAAGTTTTCATGGAAGGCGCAACTAACCAGCTAGATCAAGAAGTTTTAGACGATGATTTGGTCTTGCCTATCGAAAATGGAGAACTTGACCTTGCTGAGAGCGTGTCAGACAATATCCTACTAAACATTCCTATCAAGGTCTTGACGGCTGAAGAAGAGGCTGGTCAAGGATTTGTGTCAGGAAATGACTGGCAAATCATGACAGAAGAAGAATACCAAGCTCAACAAGCAGTTAAGAAAGAAGAAAATAGTCCTTTTGCTGGCTTACAAGGACTATTTGATGGAGACGAATAATGGTCTTGTCAAAAAAACGAGCACGAAAGGTGCTAGAAGAAATTATTGCTCTTTTTCCAGATGCCAAGCCCAGTCTTGATTTTACCAATCATTTTGAACTCTTGGTTGCGGTCATGTTGTCAGCTCAGACAACGGATGCAGCGGTAAATAAAGCCACGCCAGGTCTCTTCGCTGCCTTTCCAACGCCACAAGCCATGTCTGTTGCGACAGAGAGTGAGATTGCCTCACACATTTCTCGCCTGGGACTGTATCGAAATAAGGCTAAATTCCTTAAAAAATGTGCCCAACAGTTACTAGACGATTTTGATGGTCAAGTCCCTCAAACACGTGAGGAATTAGAGAGTTTGGCTGGTGTTGGTCGCAAGACAGCCAATGTTGTCATGAGTGTGGGATTTGGGATTCCAGCCTTCGCAGTCGATACTCATGTGGAGCGTATTTGCAAACACCACGATATCGTCAAAAAATCAGCGACACCACTTGAGGTGGAAAAACGGGTCATGGATATCTTGCCACCTGAGCAGTGGTTAGCAGCCCATCAGGCCATGATTTATTTTGGAAGAGCCATTTGTCATCCTAAAAATCCAGAGTGTGACCAATACCCACAGTTATATGATTTTAGCAATTTGTAAGATGCTACATTGAAAGTTTTTGCTTGATTTTAAGCATGCTTTGTGCTATAGTATTTGATAACTAAATATTCCTTTAAACCTGTCCCGTGAGGCAGGCAAGGAGCGCGATAAAGTAGAAGGGTGAAGTCTATACTGTTTGCGGTAGGGCTCGCTTAGCTATACATTTCAAGTCTCCTTGTTTAAGGAGACTTTTCTTTTTGGAGGTTTGTCATGAAGACAAAAGAAGTTGTAGACGAATTGACCGTCAAACGAGCGATTACGCGTATTACTTATGAGATTATCGAACGCAACAAAGATTTGAATAAGATCGTCTTGGCTGGTATTAAAACTCGTGGTGTCTTTATCGCCCACCGTATCCAAGAACGTTTGGAGCAGCTAGAAAATCTTTCAGTTCCTGTTGTGGAATTGGATACTAAACCTTTCCGTGATGATGTTAAAAGTGGAGAAGATACTTCTTTGGTTTCTGTTGATGTGACAGACCGTGAAGTTATCTTGGTGGACGATGTGCTTTATACAGGCCGTACCATCCGTGCTGCTATTGATAATATTGTAGGTCATGGTCGTCCTGCGCGCGTGAGTTTAGCAGTTCTCGTCGATCGTGGACATAGAGAATTGCCAATCCGTCCAGATTACGTTGGAAAAAATATCCCAACCAGTCGTTCTGAAGAAATTATCGTGGAGATGGCAGAACTTGATGGCCAAGACAGAGTTCTGATTACTGAAGAAGCTTAGAAAGCTAAAGGAGTAGCCATGTCAGAAAATCAACAAGCATTGAACCATGTGGTGTCCATGGAAGACCTCACTGTCGATCAAGTCATGAAATTGATCAAGCGAGGAATTGAGTTTAAAAACGGAGCCCAGCTTCCCTATGAAGATCATCCGATTGTTTCCAATCTTTTCTTTGAGGATTCTACACGGACGCATAAGTCCTTTGAAGTGGCAGAGATTAAACTGGGGCTGGAACGACTTGACTTTGATGTGAAGACTAGTTCGGTTAATAAGGGTGAGACACTTTATGATACCATTTTGACTTTATCTGCTTTAGGAGTTGACGTCTGTGTGATTCGCCACCCAGAGGTTGACTACTACAGAGAGTTGATTGCTAGTCCCACGATTACGACTTCCATCATCAATGGTGGAGATGGTTCGGGGCAACACCCTAGCCAGAGCTTGCTTGATTTGATGACCATTTATGAGGAATTTGGCCACTTTGAGGGTCTCAAGGTTGCGATTGCAGGTGACTTGGACCACTCACGCGTTGCCAAATCCAATATGCAGATTTTGAAACGCTTGGGAGCTGAACTTTACTTTGCTGGACCTGAGGAATGGAGAAGTCAAGAGTTTGCAGACTATGGACAGTTTGTAACCATTGATGAAATCATTGATCAGGTGGATGTCATGATGTTTCTCCGTGTGCAACATGAACGCCATGATAGTGGTGCTGTCTTTTCAAAAGAAGACTACCATGCCCAACATGGCTTGACTCAAGAACGTTACGATCGTTTGAAAGAAACAGCAATCCTCATGCACCCAGCTCCAGTCAATCGTGATGTAGAAATCGCAGATCACTTGGTTGAAGCACCAAAATCACGGATTGTCCAACAAATGACCAATGGTGTCTTTGTTCGAATGGCAATCTTAGAATCCGTACTGGCGAGTAGAAACGCCAACTAAAACACAAGACGTTAAAAGACGCCAGTGAGCGTCCACGAGAGGTGAAAATATGACAAAAAGACTTCTAGTATTAGAAGATGGCACAGTTTTTGAAGGCAAGGCCTTCGGAGCAGATATTGATGTAACAGGCGAAATTGTCTTTAATACAGGGATGACCGGCTATCAAGAATCCATTACAGACCAGTCTTATAATGGACAAATCTTGACCTTTACTTATCCTTTGGTAGGAAATTATGGAATTAACCGTGATGATTACGAATCCATTATTCCAACTTGTAAGGGAGTTGTTGTTTTCGAAGAAGCACGTAGAGCAAGCAACTGGCGCAACCAAATGACCTTGGATGAATTTTTGAAAGCCAAGAAAATTCCTGGTATTTCAGGAATTGATACACGTGCTCTTACCAAGATTATCCGTAAGCATGGTACCATGCGTGCAACCTTGACCCATGTTGGGGACAGCATGGACCATGTGACGGACCAGCTCCAAGCAACAGTCTTGCCGACAGACAATATCAAACAGGTTTCTACTAAAACATCATATCCAGCTCCAGGAGTTGGTTTGAGCGTGGTGCTAGTGGACTTTGGTCTCAAGCACTCAATTCTACGTGAACTTTCTAAGCGAAACTGTAACGTGACGGTTGTTCCTTATTCGACAACGGCTGAAGAAATTCTCCATCTCAATCCTGACGGAGTGATGTTGTCAAACGGTCCAGGTAACCCAGAAGACGTTCCACAAGCACTGGACATGATTCGTGGTGTGCAAGGGAAAATCCCAATCTTTGGTATTTGTATGGGGCATCAACTCTTTGCAATGGCAAATGGTGCTAAGACCTACAAGATGAAATTTGGACACCGTGGATTCAACCATGCGGTACGCGAAATTGCTACAGGACGTGTGGATTTTACAAGTCAAAACCATGGTTATGCAGTTAGCCGTGAGGATTTGCCAGAGCACTTGATTATCACCCACGAAGAAATCAATGACAAGTCAGTTGAAGGTGTGCGTCACAGATACCAACCTGCTTTCTCTGTTCAATATCACCCAGACGCAGCCCCTGGTCCACACGACGCTAGCTACCTATTTGACGAGTTTATCGAGATGATGGAAGCTTTTAAACAATCAAACTAAGAACGAGTAAAAGCTCGTCGGAGAATTTATGTAACTGAACACGGACGGAAAGCTCGGAATTTAGAGAAACCAACTTGGATTGTCAATCCTTCCTTAGTTTCTTAAAATTCAATCGCTTTCTATTCGTCCTTTGTATCTTATTTAATGGCAACCCCAGAGTTGCCGAATAGAAAGGCAGGTCGTTTCTTTTAGTCGCTATCAGGCGAACTAAAAACTCCCTGCACTAGATTTTTTACCGAAAAATATCGTTTCGCTAAAAAATCGTCGGAGAATTTATTTAATGGCAACCTGAGAGTTGCCGAATAGAAAGGAGAAGATACATTGTTCGCGGAAGTGAACACGCCCTAAGAACTGTGTGAAAAAGATAAACATCGTCTTGACGCTGAAGGCGTCTGCACCGAGTTTCCTATTTTCACTGTGTTCTTTACGGGCTTTGTATCATAAACTATGCCTAAACGTACTGATATTCAAAAAATTATGGTGATTGGTTCTGGTCCGATTATTATTGGTCAGGCTGCTGAGTTTGACTACGCTGGGACCCAGGCTTGCTTGTCGTTGAAAGAGGAAGGTTATGAGGTTGTTTTGGTTAACTCAAACCCTGCAACTATCATGACGGACAAGGAAATTGCTGATAAGGTTTATATTGAACCGATTACACTTGAGTTTGTGACACGTATTCTTCGTAAGGAACGTCCAGATGCCTTGCTACCAACACTCGGTGGTCAGACAGGTCTCAATATGGCCATGGAATTGTCTAAAAATGGTATCCTAGATGAGCTTGGAGTGGAGCTTCTGGGTACCAAATTATCTGCCATTGACCAAGCGGAGGACCGTGACCTCTTTAAACAATTGATGGAAGAGCTCAACCAACCCATTCCAGAATCTGAAATTGTCAACACAGTAGAAGAAGCAGTTGCCTTTGCGGCGACAATTGGATACCCAGTCATCGTCCGTCCAGCCTTTACTCTTGGTGGTACTGGTGGTGGTATGTGTGCCAACGAGGAAGAATTGCGTGAAATCGCTGAAAATGGTTTGAAATTGTCACCTGTTACCCAATGTTTGATTGAGCGTTCAATCGCAGGTTTCAAGGAAATTGAATACGAAGTGATGCGTGACTCAGCTGACAATGCTTTGGTTGTTTGTAACATGGAAAACTTTGACCCAGTTGGGATTCACACAGGGGATTCCATCGTATTTGCCCCTGCCCAAACCATGTCAGATTATGAAAACCAAATGCTACGTGATGCGAGCTTGAGCATTATTCGCGCCCTCAAGATTGAAGGTGGATGTAACGTTCAGCTAGCCCTTGATCCACATAGCTTCAAGTACTATGTCATCGAAGTAAACCCTCGTGTATCGCGTTCTTCTGCCCTTGCTTCTAAGGCGACAGGTTACCCAATTGCCAAATTGGCTGCTAAGATTGCCGTCGGTTTGACCTTGGATGAGGTTATTAACCCAGTCACGGGTTCAACCTATGCCATGTTTGAGCCAGCCCTCGACTACGTGGTTGCCAAGATTCCACGTTTCCCATTTGACAAGTTTGAAAAAGGTGAGCGCCGTCTTGGGACACAGATGAAGGCCACTGGAGAAGTTATGGCAATCGGTCGAAACATCGAAGAATCTCTCCTTAAAGCTTGTCGTTCCCTTGAAATTGGTGTGCACCACAATGAAATGCCTGAACTTGCAGCAGTTTCTGATGATTCCTTGATTGAAAAAGTAGTCAAAGCCCAAGATGACCGCCTCTTCTACGTATCAGAAGCCATTCGCCGTGGCTACACACCAGAAGAAATTGCAGAGCTTACAAAAATCGATATCTTTTATCTCGATAAACTCCTACATATCTTTGAAATTGAACAGGAATTGGGTGCCCATCCACAAGATCTAGACGTTTTGAAAACGGCTAAACTAAATGGATTTTCAGACCGTAAGATTGCTGAACTTTGGAAAACGACAGCTGACCAAGTTCGCCAACTTCGTTTAGAAAACAAGATTGTCCCAGTCTACAAGATGGTTGATACCTGTGCGGCTGAGTTTGACTCTGAAACACCATATTTCTATTCAACCTATGGTTGGGAAAATGAGTCTATCAAGTCTGATAAAGAATCTGTACTTGTCCTAGGTTCTGGTCCAATCCGTATCGGTCAAGGGGTTGAGTTTGACTACGCAACTGTTCATTCAGTTAAGGCTATTCAGGCGGCTGGCTATGAAGCCATCATCATGAATTCAAACCCAGAGACCGTTTCTACAGACTTCTCTGTATCAGATAAGCTTTACTTTGAGCCATTGACATTCGAAGATGTTATGAATGTTATTGATTTGGAGCAACCAAAAGGTGTTATCGTTCAGTTCGGTGGTCAAACAGCCATCAACCTTGCGGAGCCATTGGCAAAAGCAGGTGTGACCATCCTTGGTACACAGGTTGCTGACCTAGACCGTGCCGAAGACCGCGACCTCTTCGAGCAAGCTCTTAAAGATTTGGATATTCCACAGCCACCAGGACAAACGGCTACCAATGAAGAAGAAGCAGTGCTTGCAGCTCGCAAGATTGGCTTCCCAGTCTTAGTTCGCCCATCTTATGTTTTAGGTGGACGTGCTATGGAAATCGTAGAAAATGAAGAAGATCTTCGTTCTTACATGCGTACAGCGGTTAAGGCTAGTCCTGACCATCCAGTCCTTGTCGACTCTTATATCATTGGACAAGAGTGTGAAGTTGATGCCATTTCAGACGGAGAAAATGTCCTCATCCCTGGTATCATGGAGCATATCGAACGTGCTGGTGTCCACTCAGGTGACTCAATGGCCGTTTACCCACCACAAACCTTGTCGCAAAAGGTTCAGGAAACCATTGCAGATTACACTAAACTCCTAGCAATTGGTCTTAACTGCCTTGGAATGATGAACATCCAGTTTGTTATCAAGGATGAAAAAGTCTACGTTATTGAGGTCAATCCACGTGCCAGCCGTACGGTTCCATTCCTTTCTAAGGTAACCAATATCCCTATGGCTCAAGTAGCAACCAAGCTCATTCTTGGTCAAAACCTTGAAGAACTTGGCTACCAAGATGGACTTTACCCTGAAAGCACCCGCGTTCATATCAAGGCACCTGTCTTCTCCTTTACCAAACTAGCTAAGGTAGACAGCTTACTTGGTCCTGAAATGAAGTCAACAGGGGAAGTTATGGGTTCTGATACTACTTTGGAAAAAGCTCTCTATAAGGCCTTTGAAGCTTCTTACTTACACTTGCCAACTTTTGGAAATGTTGTCTTTACCATCGCTGATGATGCTAAAGAAGAAGCCTTGGACTTGGCTCGTCGTTTCCAAAATATTGGCTATGGAATCCTCGCGACAGAAGGGACAGCAGCCTTCTTTGCTAGTCATGGACTGCAAGCTCAACCTGTTGGTAAGATTGGTGATGATGATCAGGATATCCCAAGCTTTGTTCGCAAAGGAAGAATCCAGGCTATCATTAACACAGTAGGAACCAAACGAACTGCTGACGAAGATGGTGAGCAAATCCGCCGTTCAGCCATTGAACACGGTGTGCCACTCTTTACAGCCCTAGATACAGCTAATGCTATGCTTAAGGTACTTGAAAGCCGTAGTTTTGTCACAGAAGCAATTTAAATAGAAAAAAGAGAAGGTGTAACGATCTTCTCTTTTTTGTTATATTTTTTCTTGTAAACTACTGCTTAATCAGCTTTTGCGATAAGCTTTAATACTGTGGCTATACCACTCTTGCATTTCTTTTGATGGTGGTGTCATATAATCCCCATACATCTGGGTTAAAAATTGATCATATTTTTTAGGGACGGGCAACATACGGTCTTCAAACTCAGTTAAGATGAGTTCTTTAAAGGTATCAACTGGGAAGACTTCTTTCATACCTTCCTTACCAATCCCAATTCCTCCTTCATATTGAGGAGTGCTGGTTGAAGCATTTTTGACTAGCTGATCAATTTTCTTGTAAAAGTAGCGAGGATTGACCAATCGGAGGGCGTACCAGCTACATAATCTTAGAAAATCTTTTAATTTGCTATCACCGTGAACTGCGCGTGATTTTTTGATATAAGCTAGTTGACGAAGGGCTACATACTTATAACTCTTGTCGACAATGCTCAAGTCTGTAAAGCGATCAATTGGGAAGACATCGATAAAGAGACTGGTGTCATGACGCTTGTACTTAACATGGTCTTCGATAACAGTAGAAGTATCCAAAATCGATGCGAAATTATGGAAGTACCAAGAAGAAGTGTCATATGAAAGAACCTTGTAGCGAGGGTGATTTTCTTCTTCAATAATCTTCAGTAAACGCTCATAATCCTCACGATAAAGGGAAATATCAATATCATCATCCCAAGGAATCATACCTTTGTGGCGGATAGCTCCAAGCATGGTTCCATAACTGAGAAAATAAGGAATATTATGTTTCTTACAAGTCTCATTAATATAGTCTAGCAGGGCTAGTTGAATTTCTTTAATTTCTTTTTTTTCTAAATACTGCATCCTAATCCTCCAATTTGTAAGCGTGAAATTCATGACTGTAGAAGCGTTTTTCTTCTGGTGGTAGGGTCATATAATCTCCATAAAATTGTGTCAAAATAGTATCAAATTTTTCAGGTGCTGGAAGGCTTAAATTCTCAAAGGGGAGATCGATTGTTTTATCGAAGGTACCACTTGGGAAGACTTCCTTTTCCTTAAATTTAGAAGGGATAAAAGCCATATACTGCCCATTATCACGACTATATTTTTGAATTTCTTTCTCGATTTTATGTGCGAAATAACGAGGAGAAACAGGTCGAAGGAGTAACCAGAAGGCTGTTCGTATCCAATCTTTTAAAAGGCTATCCTTATAGACAATATTTTTATGTTTACTGAAAGACAGAAGTTTGAAGCTTTCCAGTTTATAACAAGTATCAATGACCTTAGGATCATCAAAACGATCCATAGGGAAAATGTCGATAAAGACACCAGACTCATAGGTTTTTGTATTTCGAGTATCGATGATTTTAGTCGTACTGTCGGTTATTTTGATAAAGTTGTTAAAGTAATTCTTATCTGTCTCTAAGGATAAGAGTTTGTATTTGCTTTTTTCCTTTTGAAAAATGTTTATAAATCGTTGGTAGTCTTCTCGAGGCATGGACAAATCAATATCGTCGTCCCAAGGAATAAAACCCTGATGTCGAACCGCCCCAATCAGAGTACCGTAGTTAATAATATAGTTGATATTGTGCTTTTTACAGAGAGTATCAATATAATCCAAAATTTCTAATTCAATTTGTTTGGCATCTTCAATGGTTAGTTGTTTCATTCTATACTCCTAAGATTTTTTGAATTTATTTTTTAAGGCTAGGACATGGTTTAAAAATTCATAGAAAATGCTATCTTTGGTGAAGGCAAGTAGACCAATATAAGAGATGGCTGATAGCAAGACAATCAAACCAGTATTAATCAAAAATGGCAAATTAATGACCATATCCACAGGATACAAGAAATTAATCAGGAAATAAATTCCTACAAAGGAAAGTGAAAAGAGCGAGTATCGAACAGTATAGCTAAAGATATGTCCTAAGTGAATAAGTTGTTTTCTATGGATGAAAATGATATAGAAAACAAGTAGAGAGGCCTCTGATAGCATAGTTGTCAGTAAGTAGTATTCAGGAGCCACGATATGGTTGAAAAAGAGGAGACTATTTAAGCCCAAATTGAGTAGCCCAGCAAAGACTGTGTAAACTGTGATTCGTTTTTCATAGCCATTTGTAAAGAGAATTTGGGAACCAAGAATGGTATCTAAGGCCAGGATAATCGTACGAAAAGCGAAGAGAGAGGTTAAGATACCGCCTCCGATATATTTTTCACTACCGTAAAGTAGGATGGCATTTGGTCCTAAAACCATGAGTCCGAAACTCAGTGGAATGATAAAGAAATTAAAGATTCGACTGCCTCTGTTAACAAGTGCGACATAAGCTTTCTTATCTCCTTTTCCTAGATAGTAACTAAGACGTGGCACACTCACTCCGATAGCTCCTGTTACAACACCAGCTATAACGGTCACAATTCGCTGAGCCATGGTATAGTAACTAACGTTGACATCAATCCCTGTTTTAACGAGGAAGAGACGATCCAAAAAAGTGAAGAGCATATTGGCATTGGCAAAGACCAACATGGCTGTTAAAGGGAGAAAGAGTGGTTTAAAATCACTTAGGTGAATCTTAACAAGTTTGATGTCTCTTTTAATCCAAAAATAACTAATCAGATAGTTAATTAGTGTCGATAAACTCATTACAAGTGTATAGACAACAATATCGTGTTCATTTTTGACAAACAGGAAAATAGAGGCTAGCATCAGGATACGGATGAATGCAGTCTTGTAAAAGAGAAAACTGTAATTTTCCAGAGCTTCATTGACCCACTCGATTGAAAAAATCTGGGCAATGAGTTGAATCCCCATAACAAGGTAGACTTTTTTGACGATTGGATTATCTGTAAAGAAGAGAGGATAGGATAGGATATAGACAGCGGTGGTCAAAATCGTACAAGCTATGCACAAATAAAAAAGACTAGAGAAGGTTCTATTCAGATCTTTTTTGTTATCCTTGACATTACTGATGGCCCGTAAACCGTAGTTATAGACCCCATAAGTCGCAAAGGGCAAGAAAAATGACAAAATAGTGTCGACAGAGTTGAAGTAACCATAGTCAGTTCGATCCAAGACACGCGCGACGTAGGTTCCAGTTAGGATGGGAAAAATAATATTTAAGACACGAATTCCCATGTAAGATAGAGCATTTAATTTTATACTTTTCATTCAATTTACCTCGTTTTTCATTATATCATAAAGTCAGCTAATAAGAAATGAAGGGCAGTAATACTCTTCGAAAATCAAATTCAAACCACGTCAGCGTCGCCTTACCGTACTCAAGTACAGCTTACGGCTAGCTTCCTAGTTTGCTTTTTGATTTTCATTGAGTATAAGTCAAGTAATCACTTTGAAGTTTCAAATCTTAATTTTAAGTTTTCTTTAAGGAAAGTATATTATTCTGAAGGACTCTAAAATTTCACAGCCATTTATTGGTAATGACTACAGAATTCCTAGTCATTACTAGAAATGGACTAGTTTCTTTGAATAATAGAACTCCTTAATCCTCCTATTCTAGAACGGGATGACTAGTATTTCTTTTATGATAGAACTAGATTGTGGTATAATAGAGAGAATAAGTTTTTTTAGTAAGACAAAGGAGAAAATAGATGATTTATGCAGGAATTCTTGCTGGTGGAACTGGCACACGCATGGGAATCAGTAACTTGCCAAAACAATTTTTAGAGCTAGGTGATCGACCTATTTTGATTCATACAATTGAAAAATTTGTCTTGGAACCAAGTATTGAAAAAATTGTAGTTGGGGTTCATGGAGACTGGGTTTCCCATGCAGAGGATCTTGTAGATAAATATCTTCCTCTTCATAAGGAACGTATCATCATTACAAAAGGTGGTGCTGACCGCAATACAAGTATTGAGAAAATCATTGAAGCCATTGATGCTTATCGTCCGCTTACTCCAGAGGATATCGTTGTTACCCACGATTCTGTTCGTCCATTTATTACACTTCGCATGATTCAGGACAATATCAAACTTGCCCAAAATCATGACGCAGTGGATACAGTGGTAGAAGCGGTTGATACTATCGTTGAAAGTACCAATGGTCAATTTATTACAGATATTCCAAATCGTGCTCACCTTTATCAAGGACAAACACCTCAAACATTCCGTTGCAAGGACTTCATGGACCTTTACGGTTCTCTCTCTGCTGAAGAGAAGGAAATCTTGACAGATGCATGTAAAATCTTTGTCATTAAAGGAAAAGATGTAGCCTTGGCCAAGGGTGAATACTCAAATCTGAAGATTACAACCGTAACAGATTTGAAGATTGCAAAAAGTATGATTGAGAAAGACTAGTAAAATGATTAATCAAATTTATCAACTAACTAAGCCTAAGTTTATCAATGTCAAATATCAGGAAGAGGCTATTGACCAAGAGAATCATATCCTCATCCGCCCCAACTACATGGCTGTCTGTCATGCGGATCAGCGTTACTACCAGGGAAAACGTGATCCCAAGATTTTGAATAAAAAGCTTCCAATGGCAATGATTCACGAGTCATGTGGAACCGTTATTTCTGACCCTACGGGAACCTATGAGGTTGGTCAAAAAGTTGTCATGATTCCCAATCAGCCTCCTATGCAGAGTGATGAAGAATTCTATGAAAACTACATGACAGGGACTCATTTCTTGTCTAGTGGATTTGATGGCTTTATGAGAGAGTTTGTTTCTCTCCCTAAAGACCGTGTGGTGGCTTATGATGCCATTGAAGACACGGTTGCAGCCATTACAGAGTTTGTCAGTGTCGGCATGCACGCTATGAATCGTCTATTGACCCTTGCTCATAGCAATCGGGACCGAATCGCCGTTATCGGAGATGGAAGTTTAGCATTTGTGGTTGCCAATATTATCAACTATACTTTGCCAGAAGCAGAGATTGTGGTTATTGGTCGTCATTGGGAAAAATTGGAACTTTTCTCATTTGCCAAAGAATGCTATATTACTGATAATATTCCTGAAGATTTGGCCTTTGACCATGCTTTTGAGTGTTGTGGTGGTGATGGTACTGGACCAGCTATTAATGACCTGATTCGCTATATTCGTCCTCAGGGAACGATTCTCATGATGGGAGTTAGTGAGTATAAAGTCAATCTCAATACACGCGATGCCTTAGAAAAAGGCTTGCTCTTGGTTGGTTCTTCTCGTTCTGGTCGCATCGATTTTGAAAATGCAATCCAAATGATGGAAGTCAAGAAATTTGCCAATCGTCTTAAAAATATCCTTTATCTAGAAGAACCTGTAAGAGAAATTAAAGATATTCACCGTGTCTTTGCAACCGATTTGAACACAGCCTTTAAAACCGTGTTTAAGTGGGAAGTATAAGAACTGGAGGTTAATTGTGGAGAAAATCATTAAAGAAAAAATTTCTTCCTTACTTAGTCAAGAAGAGGAAGTCCTCAGTGTTGAACAACTGGGGGGAATGACCAATCAAAACTATTTGGTCAAAACAACAAATAAGCAATACATTGTTAAATTCTTTGGTAAAGGAACAGAAAAGCTGATCAATCGTCAAGATGAAAAGTACAATCTTGAACTACTAAAGGATTTAGACTTAGATGTAAAAAATTATCTTTTTGATATTGAAGCTGGTATCAAAGTAAATGAGTATATCGAATCTGCGATTACGCTTGATTCAACGTCAATCAAGACCAAATTTGATAAAATTGCTCCAATATTACAAACCATTCATGCTTCTGGCAAGGAATTAAGAGGAGAATTTGCTCCTTTTGAAGAAATCAAAAAATACGAATCCTTGATTGAGGAAAAAATCCCTTATGCCAACTATGAAGCTGTTCGAGAAGAAGTCTTCTCCTTAGAGAAAAGACTGGCTGACTTAGGTGTTGACAGAAAATCTTGTCATATCGATTTGGTGCCTGAAAACTTTATCGAATCACCTCAAGGACGACTTTATCTGATTGACTGGGAATATTCATCAATGAACGATCCAATGTGGGATTTGGCTGCTCTCTTTTTAGAGTCTGAATTCACTCGTCAAGAGGAAGAAGACTTCTTGTCTCACTATGAGAGTGAGCAAACCCCTGTCTCTCGTGAAAAGATTGCCATTTATAAAATTTTACAAGATGCTATTTGGAGTCTATGGACAGTCTACAAAGAAGAGCAAGGTGCAGATTTTGGTGACTATGGTGTGAATCGTTACCAAAGAGCTGTTAAAGGTTTGTCATATTATGGAGGTTCAGATGAAAAATAAAAATGGAGTTTCTTTTGGTCTACTCTCAGGTATTTTCTGGGGTTTAGGTCTAACGATTAGTGCTTATATCTTTTCGATTTTTACAGATTTGTCGCCCTTTGTGGTGGCCGCTGCTCATGATTTCTTGAGTATCTTTATCTTACTAGCTTTTCTCTTGGTAAAAGAAGGAAAAGTTCGTCTCTCAATTTTCTTAAATATTCGCAATGTTAGTGTTATCATCGGAGCCTTGCTAGCAGGCCCTATCGGTATGCAGGCCAATCTTTATGCGGTTAAGTATATCGGAAGTTCCTTAGCTTCATCGGTGTCGGCTATTTACCCTGCGATTTCAGTTTTATTGGCTTTCTTCTTTTTGAAGCACAAGATTTCGAAAAATACTGTATTTGGGATTGTCTTGATTATTGCAGGGATTATTGCTCAAACCTATAAGGTTGAACAGGTTAATTCTTTCTACATTGGGATTCTCTGTGCATTGGTTTGTGCTATTGCATGGGGAAGTGAGAGTGTTCTTAGCTCTTTTGCTATGGAAAGTGAATTAAGTGAAATCGAAGCTCTCTTAATTCGTCAAGTGACTTCATTCTTGTCTTATCTTGTGATTGTGCTCTTCTCTCATCAGTCATTTGCTGAAGTAGCTAATGGACAATTGCTAGGTCTTATGATTGTCTTTGCAGCCTTTGATATGATTTCCTACTTGGCTTATTATATCGCTATCAATCGCTTGCAACCAGCCAAGGCTACAGGCTTGAACGTGAGCTATGTAGTATGGACTGTCTTGTTTGCAGTTGTTTTCTTGGGTGCACCGCTAGATATGTTGACAATTATTACGTCACTTGTCGTCATTGCTGGAGTTTATATTATTATTAAAGAATAAAGGAGATTCGTGTGAAAGCCATTATCTTAGCAGCGGGATTGGGAACTCGCTTGCGTCCTATGACTGAAAATACCCCTAAAGCCTTGGTTCAGGTTAATCAAAAACCTTTGATTGAATACCAAATTGAGTTTCTAAAAGAAAAAGGGATCCATGATATCATCATCATCGTTGGTTACCTTAAAGAACAATTCGATTACTTGAAAGAAAAATATGGTGTTCGTCTCGTTTTCAATGATAAATACGCTGACTACAATAACTTTTACTCTCTCTATCTTGTAAAAGAAGAATTGGCCAACAGTTATGTTATTGATGCTGATAATTATCTCTTTAAAAATATGTTCCGTAATGATTTGACACGTTCGACTTATTTTAGTGTTTATCGTGAAGATTGTACCAACGAATGGTTCTTGGTCTATGGAGATGACTACAAGGTTCAAGACATTATTGTTGATAGCAAGGCAGGTCGCATCCTTAGTGGTGTATCCTTCTGGGATGCTCCAACAGCAGAAAAGATTGTCAGCTTTATCGACAAGGCTTATGCAAGTGGTGAATTTGTTGATCTCTACTGGGACAATATGGTTAAGGACAATATCAAAGAGCTGGATGTCTATGTTGAAGAATTAGAAGGCAATAGCATCTATGAGATCGATAGTGTCCAAGACTATCATAAATTAGAAGAAATTCTTAAAAACGAAAATTAAAGATTCCAACATCTGGCTGAAATAGTCGGATGTTTTTTGATTTTTTTACGAATAGATAGATGAGTAGAAAAAGAAATGGAGATATTTATGAAAATCACAAACTATGAAATCTATAAGTTAAAAAAATCAGGTTTGACTAATCAACAGATTTTGAAAGTCCTAGAATACGGTGAAAATGTTGATCAAGAACTGTTGTTAGGTGATATTGCAGATATATCAGGTTGCCGAAATCCAGCTGTTTTTATGGAACGTTATTTTCAGATAGACGATGCGCATTTGGAGAAGGAATTTCAAAAATTTCCATCTTTCTCTATTTTAGACGACTGTTATCCTTGGGATTTGAGTGAAATTTATGATGCACCTGTGCTTTTATTTTACAAGGGCAATCTGGATCTCTTGAAATTTCCAAAAGTAGCGGTTGTGGGTAGTCGCGTTTGTAGCAAACAGGGAGCGAAGTCAGTTGAAAAAGTCATTCAAGGCTTGGAAAATGAACTGGTTATTGTCAGTGGATTAGCCAAGGGAATAGACACAGCAGCTCATATGGCAGCCCTGCAAAATGGCGGAAAAACTATTGCAGTGATTGGAACAGGTCTGGATGTGTTTTATCCTAAAGCCAACAAACGTTTGCAAGACTACATCAGCAATGATCATCTAGTTCTCAGTGAATATGGACCGGGTGAACAACCTCTGAAATTTCATTTTCCTGCCCGTAATCGCATCATTGCTGGACTTTGCCGTGGTGTGATTGTAGCAGAGGCTAAGATGCGCTCGGGGAGTCTCATTACCTGTGAGCGAGCAATGGAAGAAGGACGCGATGTCTTTGCTATTCCAGGTAGCATTTTAGATGGATTATCAGACGGTTGCCATCATTTGATTCAGGAAGGAGCAAAATTGGTCACCAGCGGGCAGGATGTTCTTGCGGAATTTGAATTTTAATACTCTTCGAAAATCTCTTCAAACCACGTCAGCATCACCTTGCCGTAGGTATGGTTACTGACTTCGTCAGTCTCATCTGCAACCTCAAAGCAGTGCTTTGAGCAACCTGCGGCTAGTTTCCTAGTTTGCTCTTTGGTTTTCATTGAGTATAAGAAGAAAGTCCGCTTACTAGACAAACTTTTCTTCTATTATAGTAGCTAAGTCTTGACAGGGTTCAAAAAATGGTTTACACTTTATAAAGTTTATTACTTTGAAAAGGTGTGATACTGTGGCTACGGCAACAAAAAAGAAAAAAACAACAGTTAAAAAAAATCTAGTAATCGTGGAGTCGCCTGCTAAGGCCAAGACGATTGAAAAATATCTAGGCAGAAACTACAAGGTTTTAGCCAGTGTCGGGCATATCCGTGATTTGAAGAAATCCAGTATGTCCGTCGATATTGAAAATAATTATGAACCGCAATATATCAATATCCGAGGAAAAGCTCCTCTTATCAATGACTTGAAAAAAGAAGCCAAAAAAGCTAATAAAGTCTTTCTGGCGAGTGACCCGGACCGTGAAGGAGAAGCGATTTCTTGGCATTTGGCCCACATTCTCAACTTGGATGAAAATGATGCCAACCGTGTGGTCTTCAATGAAATCACCAAGGATGCAGTTAAAAATGCATTTAAAGAACCACGCAAGATTGATATGGACTTGGTCGATGCCCAACAGGCTCGTCGTGTCCTGGACCGCTTGGTAGGCTATTCGATTTCGCCTATTTTGTGGAAGAAGGTCAAGAAGGGCTTGTCAGCAGGTCGCGTACAGTCTATTGCGCTTAAGTTAATCATTGACCGTGAGAATGAAATTAATGCCTTCCAACCTGAAGAATATTGGACAATTGATGCTGTCTTTAAAAAGGGAACCAAGCAATTTCAGGCTTCCTTCTATGGAGTAGATGGTAAAAAGATGAAACTGACTAGTAATGATGAGGTCAAGGAAGTCTTGTCTCGTCTGACTAGCAAAGATTTTTCAGTGGATCAGGTAGATAAGAAAGAGCGCAAACGCAATGCTCCATTACCCTATACCACTTCATCTATGCAGATGGATGCTGCCAATAAAATCAATTTCCGTACTCGAAAGACCATGATGGTTGCCCAACAGCTCTATGAAGGGATTAATATCGGTTCTGGTGTGCAAGGTTTAATTACCTATATGCGTACCGATTCGACTCGTATCAGTCCAGTGGCGCAAAATGAGGCAGCAAACTTCATTACGGACCATTTTGGTAGCAAGTATTCTAAGCATGGTAGCAAGGTCAAAAACGCTTCAGGTGCTCAGGATGCCCATGAGGCTATTCGCCCGTCTAGCGTTTTTAATACACCTGAAAGCATCGCTAAGTATCTGGATAAGGATCAGCTCAAGCTTTATACCCTTATCTGGAATCGTTTTGTAGCGAGTCAGATGACAGCTGCTGTCTTTGATACCATGGCTGTTAAATTGTCTCAAAATGGGGTTCAATTTGCTGCCAATGGTAGTCAGGTTAAGTTTGATGGTTATCTTGCCATTTATAATGATTCTGATAAGAATAAGATGTTACCAGATATGGCTGTTGGAGATGTGGTTAAGCAGGTCAATAGCAAACCAGAGCAACATTTCACTCAACCGCCTGCTCGTTATTCTGAAGCGACACTGATCAAGACCTTGGAGGAAAATGGTGTTGGACGTCCATCCACCTATGCGCCAACCATTGAAACTATTCAGAAACGTTATTATGTTCGCCTGGCAGCCAAACGCTTTGAACCAACAGAGTTGGGAGAAATTGTTAACAAGCTCATTGTTGAATATTTCCCAGATATCGTAAACGTGACCTTCACAGCTGAAATGGAAGGCAAACTGGATGATGTTGAAGTTGGAAAAGAGCAGTGGCAACGTGTCATTGATGCCTTTTACAAACCTTTCTCTAAAGAGGTTGCCAAGGCTGAAGAAGAAATGGAAAAAATCCAGATTAAGGATGAACCAGCTGGATTTGACTGTGAAGTGTGTGGCAGTCCAATGGTCATTAAACTTGGTCGTTTTGGTAAGTTCTACGCTTGTAGCAATTTCCCAGATTGCCGTCATACCCAAGCAATCGTGAAAGAAATTGGTGTAGAGTGTCCAAGTTGTCATCAGGGACAAATCATTGAGCGTAAAACCAAACGCAATCGCCTTTTCTATGGTTGCAATCGCTATCCAGACTGTGAGTTTACCTCTTGGGACAAGCCTGTTGGTCGTGAATGTCCAAAATGTGGCAACTTCCTCATGGAGAAAAAAGTCCGTGGTGGTGGCAAGCAGATTGTTTGTAGCAAAGGTGACTACGAAGAAGAAAAGATTAAATAAGAGGAGAGTCCTGAAAGTGAATTTCAGGCTCTTTTTGGTTGGAACTTGACAAAATTCATCATTTTATGCGAAACTAGAAGAAGATTATTTTATACTCAATGAAAATCAAAGAGCAAACTAGGAAACTAGCCGCAGGTTGCTCAAAGCACTGCTTTGAGGTTCCAGATAAGACTGACGAAGTCAGGAACCATACCTACGTCAAGGCGACGTTGACGTGGTTTGAAGAGATTTTCGAAGAGTATTAACTAGGAGAAGTTATGCGTATTATTTATCTAATTATTGGTTTTTTATCACTGGCCTTGGCTATTGTTGGGGTTGTTTTACCCTTATTGCCTACAACGCCTTTTCTTTTGTTGTCTATTGCTTGTTTCTCAAGAAGTTCCAAGCGCTTCGAAGATTGGCTTTATCATACCAAGCTCTATCAAGCATATGTAGCTGATTTTCGCGAGACTAAGTCTATTGCGCGTGAACGAAAGAAAAAAATCATCGTATCTATCTACATCTTGATGGGAATTTCCATTTATTTTGCCCCTCTCTTACCAGTCAAAATCGGTCTGGGTGCTTTGACCATCTTTATCACCTATTATCTCTTTAAGGTTATTCCAGACAAAGAATAAAAATAGTATCTGTTTTCCTTGATATAAATGAAAGCATATTCACAACAATATGCTATAATAAATTCAAAGTAATCTTCAAGGAGAATCAAATGATTTACGAATTTTGTGCTGAAAATGTGACCTTGCTTGAAAAAGCGATGCAGGCTGGAGCTCGTCGAATCGAACTCTGTGATAATCTAGCAGTGGGAGGAACAACACCAAGCTATGGAGTAACCAAGGCAGCGGTTGAATTGGCAGCTAACTACGATACGACCATCATGACCATGATTCGTCCACGTGGTGGCGACTTTGTCTACAATGACCTAGAAATTGCTATCATGCTAGAAGACATTCGGTTGACTGCTCAGGCTGGAAGTCAAGGGGTTGTAATTGGGGCTTTAACTGCTGATAAGAAGTTGGATAAGCCTAATCTGGAGAAGTTGATAGCTGCGTCAAAAGGAATGGAAATTGTCTTTCATATGGCCTTTGATGAATTGAGCGAAGAAGACCAGTTAGAAGCTATTGACTGGCTCAGCCAAGCTGGAGTAACTCGTATCTTAACTCGTGCTGGTGTGTCTGGCGATTCCTTAGAAAAACGTTTTGCTCACTATCACAGAATTTTGGAACATGCTAAAGGTAAGATTAAAATTCTACCAGGTGGGGGGATTGACCTTGACAACCGTCAAACCTTTATCGATCAGCTAGGCGTGACACAATTGCACGGAACCAAGGTTGTCTTTTAAAAAATAGAAAGGAACTGCTAGCTTTTGGTAGCAGTTTTCACTTATGTTTGAAATTTTTAAATCCTATCAGTTTAATCAAGAAAAGGCTTGTGCCTATGGTTTTGTAAAAAATGGAGAAGTCTGGACTTATAGTTGCCAAATTTTGCAAGGTGACTTTGTCATGATTGTATCCATCACTGCTGATAATGTGAGTTTTCAGGTCTTTGATCAGGAAATGGGCGACCTCTATCCTCAAGTTCATATGGAAAGTATGACAGGAAGTTTTGTTGCAAGTGTCCGTGAGGCTTGTTTGGAGATTCTTTACCAGATTCGGAAGGCTTGTTTTGATGTGCAAGATTTTATCTGTCCTCAGACTAAGCGAATCCTGACTCAAGTTCAGGAACAATATGGTAATCAGTTGGAATATCTGTGGGAAAAATCACCTGATACGGCAGTGTTAAGACATGAAAGCAATAAAAAATGGTATGCTGTTTTGATGAAAATCTCTTGGGATAAGCTGGAAAAGGGTAGAGAAGGATTAGTGGAAGCAGTCAACCTCAAGCATGACCAAGTAGTGGACCTGCTTTCACAAAAGGGTATTTATCCAGTTTTTCATATGAACAAACGCTACTGGATTAGTGTGGCCCTTGATGATACGTTGTCAGATGAAACGGTACTGGAATTGATAGAAACAAGCTGGAATTTAACTATTAAAAAATGAAACATTTCAAGAACTTTCAATTAGCTAAATATTCTATACTGAAGAAATTTTCAGAAAATATTTGATTTTTTCTTGACAAGTGCTTTTGCCTATGCTAAAATACTAAACAAGATATCAAACGAAGGAGAAAGTCAAACATGAAAACAGCTAAGTTTAATCAATTTGCTTTGTTGTTGAGGTACTCGGGCTAGTGCAAAAAGCATTAGTCCTGTTTGGCTTACCAAGCGGGAGTAAATCAACATCTCGCTTGGGTTTCTGAGCGAGATGTTTTTTTAAAATCACATTTGGAAAAGGGGAAATCTTATGCGAACAGTTGAATTTCTAGATACCAGCCTTCGGGATGGAGAGCAGACACCGGGCGTTAATTTTTCAATCAAGGAAAAAATTGCCATTGCAAGGCAGCTGGAGAAATGGGGTATTTCAGCCATTGAAGCTGGTTTTCCGGCGGCGAGTCCTGATTCATTCACAGCAGTGCAGGAGATTGCTAAGGTCTTGAAGAAAACAGCGGTGACTGGTTTGGCACGCTCTGTCAAGTCTGATATTGATGCTTGTTACGAGGCCCTCAAGGACGCCAAGTATCCACAGGTTCACGTCTTTATCGCTACCAGTCCCATTCATCGTAAGTATAAGCTCAATAAGAGCAAGGAAGAGATTTTAGAAGCTATTAAGGAGCATGTTTCCTATGCTCGTTCTAAGTTTGAAGTGGTCGAATTCTCGCCAGAAGATGCGACCAGAACAGAGTTGGATTTCCTCCTGCAAGTTGTTCAAACAGCGGTTGATGCAGGTGCGACTTATATCAATATTCCTGATACGGTTGGATTCACCACTCCAGAAGAGTACGGAGCTATCTTCAAACATCTGATTGAGAATGTTAAGACAGATCGTCAGATTATCTATTCACCACACTGTCATGATGACCTCGGAATGGCAGTAGCTAATAGCCTTGCTGCTGTTAAGAATGGGGCGGGTCGTGTCGAAGGAACCATCAACGGTATTGGGGAGCGAGCTGGGAATGCTGCCTTGGAAGAAATTGCAGTGGCTCTCAATATTCGCCAAGATTACTATCAAGCAGTAACTAGTATTGTCCTAAATGAGACAATCAATACGTCAGAAATGGTTTCTCGCTTCTCAGGAATTCCAGTTCCTAAAAACAAGGCCGTCGTTGGTGGTAATGCCTTTTCTCATGAATCTGGTATTCACCAAGATGGAGTTCTTAAAAATCCTCTTACTTATGAGATTATCACTCCTGAATTGGTTGGTGTTAAGAGTAATAGTCTTCCGCTTGGAAAATTGTCTGGTCGCCATGCCTTTGTTGAGAAACTAAGAGAACTAGCCCTAGATTTTACAGAAGAGGATATCAAACCACTCTTTGCGAAGTTCAAGGCTCTGGCAGACAAGAAGCAAGAAATCACAGATGCAGATATTCGAGCTTTGGTAGCTGGAACCATGGTTGAAAATCCAGAAGGCTTCCACTTTGATGATTTACAACTGCAAACCCATGCAGATAATGACATTGAAGCGCTCGTAAGCCTAGCCAATATGGAGGGTGAGAAGGTCGAATTTAATGCGACAGGGCAAGGTTCCGTTGAAGCAATCTTTAACGCTATCGATAAGTTCTTTAACCAATCCGTCCGCTTGGTGTCCTACACTATTGACGCTGTGACAGATGGAATTGATGCCCAGGCTCGGGTCTTGGTCACTGTTGAAAATAGAGATACAGAAACCATCTTTAACGCAGCAGGTCTTGATTTCGATGTGTTGAAGGCTTCGGCTATTGCCTACATCAATGCCAATACCTTTGTTCAAAAAGAGAATGCTGGTGAGATGGGACGCAGTGTTTCTTACCGCGATATGCCTAGTGTGTAAAGGAGAAGGCTATGACAAAGAAAATAGTAGCTCTAGCAGGGGACGGAATTGGCCCAGAAATCATGGAGGCTGGTTTAGAGGTTCTGGAAGCTCTAGCTGAAAAAACAGGCTTTGTCTATGAAATAGACAGACGACCTTTTGGAGGTGCAGGTATTGATGCTGCAGGGCATCCCTTACCTGATGAAACCCTCAAGGCAAGTAGAGAAGCAGATGCCATTCTTCTAGCGGCTATCGGTAGTCCTCAGTATGATGGAGCAGCGGTTCGGCCTGAACAAGGCTTGCTGGCTCTCCGTAAGGAACTCAATCTCTATGTCAATATTCGCCCTGTAAAAATCTTTGACAGTCTCAAGCATTTGTCACCACTCAAACCGGAACGAATTGCTGGTGTAGACTTTGTCGTGGTGCGTGAGTTGACAGGCGGGATTTACTTTGGAGATCATATCCTTGAAGAGCGCAAAGCGCGTGATATCAACGACTATAGCTATGAGGAAGTAGAGCGGATTATTCGCAAGGCCTTTGAAATTGCAAGAAATCGCAGAAAAATCGTTACTAGTATCGATAAGCAAAATGTTCTAGCGACCTCAAAACTCTGGAGAAAAGTAGCTGAGGAAGTCGCGCAGGATTTCCTGGATGTAACCTTGGAGCACCAGCTAGTCGACTCAGCTTCCATGCTTATGATTACCAATCCTGCCAAGTTTGATGTTATCGTGACAGAGAATCTTTTCGGAGATATTCTCTCTGATGAATCAAGCGTCCTATCAGGCACACTTGGAGTCATGCCATCAGCCAGTCATTCTGAAAATGGACCAAGTCTTTATGAGCCCATTCACGGTTCAGCTCCTGATATTGCAGGTAAAGGAATTGCCAATCCTATCTCCATGATTTTATCAGTGGCCATGATGTTGAGAGACAGTTTTGGACGTTATGAGGATGCAGAGCGTATCGAGCATGCTGTTGAAGCTAGTTTAGCGGCTGGCGTTTTAACGAGAGATATAGGTGGACAGGCTTCGACCAAGGAAATGACAGAAGCTATTATTGCAAGGTTATGAAGTTAGACGAAAAAATTACTCTAGCGCTCTTGATTTGGAATGTCATGGTTTTCGTGATTTATGGCATTGACAAATACAAGGCGAGGAGAAGAGAATGGCGCATTCCAGAGAAATTCTTACTTATTTTAGCCTTTACTTGTGGTGGTTTTGGTGCTTGGTTAGCAGGAATCATCTTTCACCACAAGACTCGAAAATGGTATTTTAAAACAGTTTGGTTTCTTGGGATGGTGACCACACTAGTAGCCTTATATGTTATTTGGAGGTAATGGATGGCAGGAAAATCGATTTTTGATAAATTATGGGACCGTCATGTCATCACAGGAGAAGAGGGGCAGCCCCAACTCATGTATGTGGACCAGCACTATATCCACGAGGTGACCAGTCCTCAAGCTTTTCAAGGATTACGAGATGCAGGGCGCAGATTGAGACGACCAGACTTGACATTTGGAACCTTTGACCACAATGTCCCGACGGTCAATATCTACGATATTCGAGATGTGATTTCTAAGGCTCAAATTGATAAGCTGGCTGAAAATGTTGAGGAGTTTGGGATTGAACATGCGGCCCACGGTTCTGAAAAGCAAGGAATCGTTCATATGGTTGGTCCAGAGACAGGACGGACCCAACCAGGAAAATTCATCGTCTGTGGAGACAGTCACACAGCAACTCACGGAGCTTTCGGAGCAATCGCCTTTGGGATTGGGACTAGTGAGGTTGAACATGTCTTTGCGACACAGACACTCTGGCAGGTCAAACCCAAGAAAATGCTGGTGGAATTTACAGGTGTTCCTCAAAAGGGAGTTTATTCCAAGGATTACATTTTAGCCTTGATTGCCAAGTACGGCGTTGCTTGCGGCGTTGGCTACGTGGTGGAATATCGTGGACAAGCGATTGATGCACTGAGCATGGAAGAGCGAATGACCATCTGCAATATGTCCATCGAGTTTGGATCTAAGATGGGAATCATGAATCCGGACCAAACCACCTATGATTATCTCAAGGGACGAGAATGTGTTCCAGCGGACTTTGAAGAGGCTGTGGCGGATTGGAAAACAATTGTCAGTGATGAGGATGCCGTTTATGATAAGGTTATCCAGATGGATGTCTCAGGATTGGCTCCCATGGTAACTTGGGGAACCAATCCCGCTATGGGGGTTGACTTTGACAGTAGCTTCCCAGAAATTAAAGATATGAATGATGAGCGAGCTTACAACTACATGGACTTAGAGCCAGGTCAAAAGCCAGCGGATATTGAACTAGGCTATATCTTTATCGGCTCATGTACTAATGCTCGTCTCAGTGACTTGCAGCTGGCTGCGAGATTTGTCAAAGGAAAGAAAATTGCTCCTAACTTAACAGCTATCGTAGTCCCAGGCTCTCGTCCTGTAAAACGAGCTGCTGAGAAGTTAGGCTTGGACAAGGTTTTCTTAGATGCTGGCTTTGAATGGAGAGACCCAGGTTGCTCTATGTGCCTAGGAATGAATCCTGACAAGGTTCCAGATGGCGTTCACTGTGCCTCAACCAGCAACCGCAACTTTGAAGACAGACAGGGATTTGGGGCTAAGACCCATCTCTGCAGTCCAGCCATGGCGGCTGCAGCAGCTATTGCAGGGCGCTTCGTAGATGTTCGGCAAATGCCAGAAGCCCAGTAAGGAGAGGATATGGAGAAATTTACAGTTTATACGGGAACGACCGTTCCTCTCATGAATGATAATATCGACACCGACCAAATCCTTCCCAAGCAGTTTCTCAAGTTAATTGATAAAAAAGGCTTTGGTAAGTACCTCATGTATGCTTGGCGTTATCTGGACGACAAGTATACTGAGGATCCTGACTTTGTCTTTAACCGGCCTGAATATCGTAAAGCCAGTATTCTTATCTCAGGGGATAACTTTGGCGCAGGGTCTTCGAGGGAACACGCAGCTTGGGCTCTAGCGGACTATGGTTTTAAGGTCGTAATTGCAGGATCTTTCGGTGATATTCATTACAATAATGAACTCAATAATGGCATGTTGCCTATTGTTCAACCCAGAGAGGTTCGAGAGAAACTAGCCCAGCTACAACCGACTGACCAGATAACTGTGGACTTGGAACAACAAAAAATCATCTCACCAATTGGAGAATTCACTTTTGAAATCGATAGCGAATGGAAACACAAACTCTTAAATGGTTTAGATGATATCGGTATTACCTTGCAGTATGAAGACTTGATTGCTGCTTATGAAAAACAACGACCAGCCTACTGGCAGGATTAGAAGAAAAATAGAAAAGGAAATAGAACTATGACAAAACACATTCAATGGAACGGAACACTTTCACAAGAAGGCTATGATATTTTAAAAGGTGAGGGCGGATGTATCGTTTGCCCTACTAAAGTTGGTTATATCATCATGACCAGCGATAAGGCAGGACTTGAACGTAAGTTTGAAGCCAAAGAACGTAACCGTAACAAACCAGGTGTGGTTCTCTGTGGTAGCATGGATGAGCTTCGCGATTTAGCACAACTCAACCCAGAAATTGAAGCCTTTTACCAAAAACATTGGGATGAAGATATTCTTCTTGGTTGTATCCTTCCTTGGAAACCAGAAGCTTTTGAAAAACTCAAAGCATACGGGGATGGCCGTGAAGAACTGATGACGGACGTTCGTGGAACGAGCTGTTTTGTTATCAAGTTTGGGAAAGCTGGTGAACAATTGGCTGCCAAACTTTGGGAAGAAGGAAAGATGGTCTACGCCTCATCTGCAAATCCATCTGGAAAAGGAAACCGTGGTAAGGTAGAAGGAATCGGAGAACGCATCGAAGGAGCAGTGGACCTTGTCATTGAAGCAGACGACTATGTGGCATCCATCCAACCAGACAAAACGATTGAAACGCGCTACGAGCAAGGCGTGATGGTCTCTATGGTCGATAAGGACGGAAAACTCATCCCAGAACAAGGAGGAGAACGTTCAACTTCACCAGCTCCAGTTGTAATCCGCAAAGGGCTTGACATTGATAAGATTATGATGCACCTCTCAGATACCTTTAACTCATGGGACTACCGTCAGGGCGAGTATTATTAGAATGTAGGAACTGGGGAGAAAATAATCTCTCCTCTTTCTTTTGTTATTTATACGATAAAATCCGAACGATATATTTTAATTTACAACATTATTTGACAAAAACTGTACTTTGGTTTATAATAAATTAAGGAAACGTCGGAAAAGGCGTAGTGATGCGAGAGCATAGGTAGGTCATTACAAAAGAAACGAGACATCGAGATGTTAAATGAATTTCCAATTTTTGATTACGAAGATATTCAATTGATTCCAAATAAATGTGTCATTAAAAGCCGTGCAGAAGCGGATACAAGTGTCACTCTAGGAAATCACACCTTTAAACTACCTGTTGTGCCAGCTAATATGCAGACGATTTTGGATGAAAATGTAGCAGAGCAACTGGCTAAAGGTGGTTACTTCTACATTATGCACCGTTTTGATGAAGCAGGACGTATTCCTTTTATTAAACGCATGCACGATCAAGGGCTCATTGCTTCTATCTCTGTCGGCGTTAAGGACTATGAGTATGATTTTGTTAGCCAGCTCAAGGCTGATGCTCCGGAATACATCACGATTGACATTGCTCATGGTCATGCGGATAGCGTGATTTCTATGATTCAACACATCAAGAAAGAATTGCCAGATACTTTTGTTATTGCTGGAAATGTGGGAACACCAGAAGCTGTGCGTGAATTGGAAAATGCTGGTGCGGATGCTACTAAGGTCGGAATCGGTCCTGGTAAGGTTTGTATCACCAAGGTCAAGACTGGTTTTGGTACAGGTGGTTGGCAGTTGGCTGCTCTCCGTTGGTGTGCCAAGGCTGCGCGTAAACCGATTATCGCTGATGGAGGAATTCGTACTCACGGCGATATTGCCAAGTCTATCCGCTTCGGTGCTAGCATGGTCATGATTGGTTCCCTCTTTGCAGGACATATTGAAAGTCCGGGGAAAACGATTGAAGTCGATGGCGAACAGTTCAAAGAATACTACGGTTCAGCTTCACAATATCAAAAGGGTGCTTACAAAAATGTGGAAGGAAAACGCATCTTGCTTCCTGCCAAAGGTCATCTGCAAGACACTTTAACTGAGATGGAACAAGACCTTCAAAGTGCTATTTCGTATGCAGGTGGACGTCAGGTTGCTGACCTTAAACACGTTGATTATGTAATCGTGAAAAACTCTATCTGGAATGGGGATGCTTCCCACTAAGACGGGCTATATAGCCAGAAAAAAACTTGTTATTAGGGCAAATTTTTGTTATAATAAAACAAGTTTCCACCCTTAGTGTAATGGATATCACGTAAGATTCCGGTTCTTGAGATGGGGGTTCGATTCCCTCAGGGTGGATGTAAACATCCTAAGAAAGCCTTTAGTAGGGCTTTTTGTTTATCCTGCCTCAAATTTGCCCCTAATACTCTTCGAAAATCTCTTCAAACCACGTCAACGTCGCCTTGTCGTACTCAAGTACAGCCTGCGGCTAGTTTCCTAGTTTGCTCTTTGATTTTCATTGAGTATAAAACTGAAAATCTTATTTTAAAGAATGCCCAAATGCTTTCCAGTCCCGTTTTAGAGTGACTCAGGGGGCTTTTTTTGATATAATAAAAAGGACTGTTATCAGTTAGAAAGAGGTTGGTATGAAAGAATTACAAACTGTACTAAAGAACCATTTTGCAATCGAATTTGCAGATAAAAATTTACTGGAGACTGCCTTTACTCATACGAGTTATGCCAATGAGCACCGCCTCTTAAAAATTTCACACAATGAGCGCTTGGAATTTTTAGGAGACGCTGTTCTACAGTTATTGATTTCAGAATATCTGTATAAAAAATATCCTAAAAAGCCTGAGGGTGACTTGTCTAAACTCCGTGCCATGATTGTCCGTGAGGAGAGTTTGGCTGGTTTTGCGCGTGATTGCCAGTTTGATCAGTTTATCAAGCTGGGTAAGGGGGAAGAAAAATCTGGTGGACGCAATCGTGACACCATTCTTGGTGATGCCTTTGAAGCCTTTCTTGGTGCCCTCCTTTTGGACAAGGATGTGGCCAAGGTCAAGGAATTTATCTATCAAGTCATGATTCCTAAGGTTGAAGCAGGCGAATTTGAGATGATTACAGACTACAAAACCCATCTCCAAGAGTTGCTTCAGGTTAATGGTGATGTGGCTATCCGTTATCAGGTAATTTCTGAAACGGGTCCTGCCCACGATAAGGTCTTTGATGTAGAAGTTCTTGTCGAAGGTAAGAGCATTGGTCAAGGTCAAGGTCGTTCTAAGAAACTAGCAGAGCAGGAAGCTGCCAAAAATGCAGTTGAGAAAGGGCTGGATTCATGTATTTAAAGGAAATCGAAATTCAGGGATTCAAGTCTTTTGCTGACAAGACCAAGGTCGTTTTTGACCAAGGTGTGACGGCAGTCGTTGGACCCAATGGATCAGGAAAGTCAAATATCACAGAAAGTCTGCGTTGGGCCTTGGGAGAGTCAAGTGTTAAGAGTCTACGTGGTGGCAAGATGCCGGATGTCATTTTTGCTGGAACTGAAAGTCGCAAACCGCTCAATTATGCTTCTGTAGTTGTGACTTTGGATAATAATGACGGATTTATCAAGGATGCTGGTCAAGAAATCAGGGTAGAACGTCATATCTATCGTAGTGGAGATAGCGAATACAAGATTAACGGCAAGAAAGTCCGTCTGCGTGATATTCATGACCTTTTCTTGGATACAGGTTTGGGACGAGATTCCTTCTCCATCATTTCCCAAGGGAAGGTTGAGGAGATTTTTAATTCCAAGCCTGAGGAACGTCGAGTTATTTTTGAAGAGGCTGCTGGAGTTTTGAAATACAAGACTCGTCGAAAAGAAACTGAGAGTAAACTGCAGCAAACTCAGGATAATCTAGACCGCTTAGAGGACATTATCTACGAGTTGGATAATCAAATCAAGTCTCTTGAGAAGCAAGCTGAGAATGCCCGTAAGTTTTTAGACTTGGAAGGTCAACGCAAGGCTATTTATTTAGATGTTTTGGTTGCTCAAATCAAGGAAAATAAGGTTGAACTAGACTCGACAGAAGAAGAGTTGGCTCAGGTTCAGGAACTTTTGACGAGCTACTACCAAAAGCGTGAAAAATTAGAAGAAGAAAATCAGAATCTCAAGAAGCAACGCCAAGATTTACAGGCTGAAATGGCCAAAGATCAGGGCAGTTTGATGGACTTGACCAGTCTGATTAGTGATTTAGAGAGAAAATTAGCACTATCGAAACTGGAATCTGAGCAAGTAGCCCTGAATCAACAGGAAGCACAAGCTCGTTTGGATACTTTGGAGGATAAGAGAAATTTACTCAGCCAAGAAAAATCCGATAAAGAAAGCTCTTTAACTCTGTTAGAGGAAAATATAGTCCAAAATAATCAAAAACTCAATCGACTAGAAGCTGAATTGCTAGCTTTTTCAGATGATCCTGATCAGATGATTGAGCTCTTACGTGAACGCTTTGTGGCGCTTTTACAGGAAGAAGCGGATGTCTCAAACCAACTGACTCGTATTGAGAATGAGTTGGAAAATAGTCGTCAGCTTTCTCAAAAACAAGCAGATCAACTAGAAAAGCTGAAAGAACAGCTGGCTACAGCTAAAGAGAAGGCTAGTCAGCAAAAGGCGGAGCTTGAAACTGCCAAGGAGCAGGTTCAGAAATTATTGGCCGACTACCAAGCTATTGCCAAGGAGCAAGAGGATCAGAAAACTTCCTATCAAGCTCAACAAAGTCAACTCTTTGACCGTCTGGATAGTCTCAAAAACAAGCAGGCTAGAGCCCAAAGTTTGGAAAACATCCTGAGAAATCATAGTAACTTTTATGCAGGTGTTAAGAGTGTTCTCCAAGAGAAAGATCGTCTTGGCGGTATTATTGGAGCAGTCAGTGAGCATCTGACCTTTGATGTGCATTATCAAACTGCCCTAGAAATTGCGCTTGGAGCCAGCAGTCAGCATATCATCGTAGAAGATGAAAACGCGGCAACCAAGGCGATTGATTTCCTTAAACGAAACAGGGCTGGTCGTGCAACCTTCCTTCCGTTGACAACGATCAAGGCGCGTACGATTTCTAGTCAGAACCAAGATGCTATTGCCGCAAGTCCGGGATTTCTGGGTATGGCTGATGAGCTGGTGACATTCGATACTAGACTGGAAGCTATTTTCAAGAATTTGCTAGCCACGACGGCCATATTTGATACAGTAGAACATGCGCGTGCGGCAGCTCGTCAAGTTCGTTATCAGGTTCGTATGGTAACCCTTGATGGGACGGAGTTGCGCACAGGTGGTTCCTATGCAGGTGGAGCCAATCGCCAGAATAATAGCATTTTCATCAAACCAGAACTGGAGCAATTACAAAAAGAAATTGCTGAAGAAGAAGCCAGCTTGCGTACAGATGAAGCGAGTTTGAAGGCCTTGCAAGATGAGATGGTTTCATTGACAGAAAGATCAGAAGCCATCAAATCTCAGGGAGAGCAGGCTCGTATTCAGGAGCAGGGCTTATCCCTCGCTTATCAGCAGACCAGTCAGCAAGTTGAGGAACTAGAAACGCTTTGGAAACTCCAAGAAGAGGAATTAGATCGTCTTTCTGACGGAGATTGGCAAGCAGACAAGGAAAAATGCCAAGCACGCCTTGCTACTATTGCCAGTGAAAAGCAAAATCTGGAAACTGAGATTGAAGAGATTAAGTCTAACAAAAATGCCATCCAAGAACGCTATCAAAACTTGCAGGAAGAGCTAGCGCAAGCTCGCTTGCTTAAGACAGAACTACAAGGGCAAAAACGTTATGAAGTAGCTGATATTGAGCGTTTAGGTAAGGAATTGGATAATTTAGATATCGAACAAGAGGAAATCCAGCGTCTTCTTCGAGAAAAGGTTGATAATCTGGAGAAGGTTGATACAGAATTGCTCAGTCAACAGGCTGAAGAAGCCAAAAACCAGAAAACAAATCTCCAACAAGGTTTAATTCGCAAGCAGTTTGAGTTGGATGATATTGAAGGTCAACTGGATGATATTGCTAGTCATTTGGATCAGGCTCGCCAGCAGAATGAAGAGTGGATTCGCAAGCAAACACGTGCTGAAGCTAAGAAAGAAAAGGTCAGCGAGCGCTTACGCCATTTACAAAGTCAATTAACAGACCAGTATCAGATTAGCTATACTGAAGCACTAGAAAAGGCACATGAATTGGAAAACCTCAATCTGGCAGAGCAAGAGGTGCAGGATTTAGAGAAGGCTATTCGCTCACTGGGTCCTGTCAATTTGGATGCTATTGAACAGTACGAAGAAGTTCACAGCCGTCTGGATTTCCTCAATAGCCAGCGAGATGACATTTTGTCAGCGAAAAACCTGCTCCTTGAGACCATTACAGAGATGAATGATGAGGTCAAGGAACGCTTTAAATCAACCTTTGAGGCTATTCGTGAATCCTTTAAAGTGACCTTCAAGCAGATGTTTGGCGGAGGTCAGGCAGACCTGATTTTGACTGAGGGAGACTTACTGACAGCTGGGGTTGAGATTTCTGTTCAACCTCCAGGCAAGAAAATCCAGTCGCTTAACCTTATGAGTGGTGGTGAAAAAGCCTTATCAGCTCTTGCTTTGCTTTTTTCTATCATTCGAGTTAAGACTATCCCATTTGTCATCTTGGATGAGGTGGAAGCTGCGCTGGATGAAGCCAATGTTAAACGTTTTGGGGATTACCTCAATCGATTTGACAAGGACAGCCAGTTTATCGTTGTGACTCACCGTAAGGGAACCATGGCAGCGGCTGATTCCATCTATGGAGTGACCATGCAAGAATCAGGTGTTTCAAAAATTGTTTCGGTGAAGTTAAAAGATTTAGAAAGTATTGAAGGATGACAATTAAACTAGTAGCAACGGATATGGACGGAACCTTCCTAGATGGGAATGGACGCTTTGATATGGACCGCCTCAAGTCTCTCTTGGTTTCCTACAAGGAAAAAGGGATTTACTTTGCGGTGGCTTCGGGGCGCGGATTTCTGTCTCTAGAAAAATTATTTGCTGATGTTCGTGATGATATTATTTTCATCGCGGAAAATGGCAGTTTGGTCGAATATCAAGGTCAGGACTTGTATGAAGCGACCATCTCTCGTGACTTTTACCTGGCAACTTTTGAAAAGCTGAAAACGTCACCTTATGTAGATATCAATAAACTACTCTTGACGGGAAAAAAAGGCTCTTATGTGCTAGATACGGTTGATGAGACCTATTTAAAAGTGAGTCAGCACTATAATGAAAATATCCAAAAAGTAGCCAGTTTTGAAGATATCACAGATGATATTTTCAAATTTACAACCAACTTCACAGAAGAAACGCTGGAAGCTGGTGAAGCTTGGGTAAACGAAAACGTTCCTGGTGTTAAGGCCATGACAACTGGCTTTGAATCCATTGATATTGTTCTGGACTATGTCGATAAGGGAGTAGCCATTGTTGAATTAGCTAAAAAACTTGGTATCACAATGGATCAGGTTATGGCTTTTGGAGACAATCTAAATGATTTGCATATGATGCAGGTTGTGGGACATCCTGTAGCTCCTGAAAATGCACGACCTGAAATTTTAGAATTAGCAGAGACTGTGATTGGTCACCATAAGGACCAGTCGGTTATAGCTTATATGGAGGGCTTATAATGGCAGATATAAAATTGATTGCATTGGACTTGGACGGGACCTTGCTGACTACTGATAAAAGGTTGACGGATCGTACCAAGGCAACCTTGAAAGCTGCGCGTGATCGTGGTATCAAGGTCGTATTGACAACTGGTCGTCCCTTAAAAGCTATGGATTTCTTTCTCCATGAGTTAGGGACTGACGGCCAGGAAGATGAGTATACCATTACCTTTAATGGTGGTTTGGTTCAGAAAAATACAGGTGAAATCCTTGATAAGACAGTCTTTTCATATGATGATGTGGCACGCTTGTATGAGGAAACAGAGAAATTATCACTGCCTCTTGATGCCATCTCAGAAGGAACAGTTTATCAAATCCAATCGGACCAAGAAAGTCTTTATGCCAAATTCAATCCAGCTTTAACTTTTGTACCAGTTGACTTTGAAGACCTGTCTAGTCAAATGACCTACAACAAATGCGTGACTGCCTTTGCTCAAGAACCCTTGGATGCAGCCATTCAAAAGATTTCTCCAGAATTGTTTGACCAATATGAAATCTTTAAATCACGTGAAATGTTGCTAGAGTGGTCACCAAAGAATGTTCATAAAGCAACAGGTTTGGCAAAACTAATCAGCCATCTTGGAATCGACCAAAGCCAAGTCATGGCATGTGGTGACGAGGCAAATGACCTTTCTATGATTGAATGGGCAGGGCTCGGTGTTGCCATGCAAAACGCTGTTCCTGAAGTCAAGGCAGTGGCAAATGTGGTAACTCCAATGACCAATGATGAAGAGGCTGTCGCCTGGGCTATCGAAGAATATGTGCTAAAGGAGAACTAAGATATGGGATTATTTGACCGTCTATTCGGAAAAAAAGAAGAACCTAAAATCGAAGAAGTTGTAAAAGAAGCTCTGGAAAATCTTGATTTGTCTGAAGATGTTGAGCCTGCCTTCACAGAAGCTGAGGAAGTTCCTCAAGAAGAAGCAGAGGTTGAAAGTTCTGAAGAAGCTGTGTTTGAAGAAGAGGAAATCCAAGTCACAGTTGAAGAAAGTACGGATTCAGAACCAGTTGTAGAAGTTCAACAAGAAGAAGTCGCAGAGGAAGAGAATTCTGAGCTCCTAGAGACTGTAGAAGAAAATAGTTCTGAAGTTCTTGAACCCGAAACTCCTCAAGTAGAAGAGACTGTTCAGGAAAAATATGACCGCAGTCTTAAGAAAACTCGTACAGGCTTCGGAGCTCGCTTGAATGCCTTCTTTGCTAATTTCCGCTCTGTCGATGAAGAATTCTTCGAGGAACTGGAAGAATTACTGATCATGAGTGACGTTGGTGTACAGGTCGCTTCTAACTTAACCGAGGAGCTACGCTACGAAGCCAAGCTTGAAAACGCCAAGAAACCTGATGCCCTTCGCCGTGTTATCATTGAGAAATTGGTTGAGCTTTATGAAAAGGATGGAAACTACGATGAAAGCATCCACTTCCAAGATGGCTTGACTGTCATGCTCTTCGTTGGTGTGAATGGTGTTGGGAAAACAACTTCTATCGGGAAACTAGCCCACCGCTACAAACAAGCTGGGAAGAAGGTCATGTTGGTTGCGGCAGATACCTTCCGTGCTGGTGCCGTTGCCCAATTAGCAGAATGGGGACGCCGTGTGGATGTTCCAGTTGTGACTGGACCTGAAAAAGCTGACCCAGCCAGCGTAGTCTTTGATGGCATGGAACGTGCCGTAGCTGAAGGTATTGATATTCTCATGATTGATACCGCTGGTCGTCTGCAAAATAAGGATAACCTTATGGCTGAGTTGGAAAAGATTGGTCGTATCATCAAACGTGTTGTGCCAGAAGCGCCGCATGAAACTTTCTTGGCTCTGGATGCATCAACAGGTCAAAATGCTCTTGTGCAGGCCAAAGAATTTTCAAAAATCACCCCTTTAACAGGAATTGTCTTGACTAAGATTGATGGAACTGCTCGAGGTGGTGTTGTTCTAGCCATCCGTGAAGAACTCAATATTCCTGTAAAATTGATTGGTTTTGGTGAAAAAATCGATGATATTGGAGAATTTAACTCAGAAAACTTTATGAAAGGTCTCTTGGAAGGCTTAATCTAATCAGAAGCAAAAATCCTGCAAGGCAATCTTGCAGGAAATTTTTTTATTCTAAACGACCATCTTGACGGTAGGCAAGATCGGGCTGCCAAGTCCATTTGGCACCAAGCTTTTCAAGTAGGTCAAAGCTGGCTTGAGGTCCCATGCTTCCGGCCTTGTAGTCGTGAAGTGGGGCACCGTTTTCAGCCCAGAGTTTCTCGATACGGTCAATCAATTTCCATGACGCACCAACTTCATCCCAGTGGCTAAAGTTAGTTGAGTTGTTATTTAAGACATCGTAAATCAATTTTTCGTATGGTTCTGGAGAGGCACCAGTTGCGGTTGCATCTGTACGGTAATCAAGTGAGTTAGGAGCCAAGTTAAATTCTTCTCCTACTTGCTTCCCATTTAGGCTAAGAGAGAAGCCTTCTGTTGGTTGGATATAGATGGTCAAAATATTTGGAGCAAGTGGTTCTCCAAAGATAGAGTCCATTTGTTTAAAGACGATGTTGACATGAGTTCCTTTTTCAGTCAGACGTTTACCAGTACGGAAGAAGAAAGGAACACCACGGAATCGATCGCTGTTTACAAAGAAGGCACCAGATGCAAAGGTTTCAGTGGTTGATTCTGGATTTACATTTGGCTCGCTACGATAAGAGATATATTTCATGCCATCAATCTTACCAGAACGGTATTGACCACGGATAAAGTGTTCTTTAAGTTCTTCATCAGTTGGATGATAGAGGTTTTTAAAGACCTTAATCTTCTCAGCACGAATCTCGTCTTTTGTGAAGCTTGCTGGCTTGTCCATGGCAAGGAGAGAAAGGAGTTGTAGAGTGTGGTTTTGGACCATGTCGCGGAGGGCACCAGATTGGTCATAGTAGCCACCACGTTCTTCTACACCCAAGCGCTCCGCAAAGGTAATTTGAACATTGTCGATAAAGTCCTTGTTCCAAACGTTTTCAAAAATCAAGTTTGCAAAGCGGACTGCAAAGATGCTTTGGATCATTTCCTTACCAAGATAATGGTCAATACGGAAAATTTGTTCTTCGTCAAATGTTGCTAGGAGCTCGTCATTCAACTTGCTTGCAGTTGCGTAATCTGTACCAAATGGTTTTTCAACGATTAAGCGTTCAAAACCTTTACCGTCAACAATGTTTTCAGACTTGAGGTGTTTTGCTATAGTTCCAAAGAACTGAGGCGCCATAGACAAGAAGAAGAGCTTGTTGTGTTCAGCTTGGTACTTGTCATTTAGTTCAGCCTGCAATTGACGCAAAGCAATGTAGTGTTCTGTATCGTTGACATCATGACTTTGATAGTAGAAGTGGCTAGCGAACTCTTGAGCCTGTTCGGTACTATCTGCCAAATCAAGGATCGATTCGACTACAACAGATTCAAAATATTCCTTGCTCCAAGGACGACGGGCAGTTCCAATAACGGCAAAATGTTTGGAAAGATTGCCGGATTTATATAGTCTAAATAGGGAAGGGTAGAGCTTGCGTTTAGCCAGGTCTCCACTCGCACCGAAAATTGTAACAATAACCTTAGATGACATCTAGCTACCTAATTTCTATTTTTATTCCTAGTCTTGCTAGGTATGAGGAAACCTCATTTCATAAACTTAATTCTAACATAATTTTCCGAAAAATCAAAAAATCCAATACGAGATAGAAAAAAACTGCAAGGAAATCCTTACAGTTTGAGTTTAGACGTTTAAGACCTTGTCCAAGAAATCTTTCAGACGTGGGTGTTGTGGGTTGTCAAAGATTTGATCTGGTGTTCCGTCTTCAAGGAACTCACCATCTGCAGTAAAGATAACTCGGTTGGCAACCTGACGGGCAAATCCCATCTCATGGGTTACGATGATCATGGTCATGCCTTGCTCAGCCAATTCCTTCATAACGTTTAGTACGTCTCCGACCATCTCAGGGTCAAGGGCAGAAGTTGGTTCATCAAAGAGCATGATGTCTGGATTCATTGCAAGTCCACGAGCGATGGCTACACGTTGTTTTTGACCACCTGACAGGCTATCTGGACAGGCCTTAGCCTTATCTGCTAGTCCAACCTTTTCAAGCAACTCCATTCCCAATTTTTCAGCTTCTTCCTTAGTCATCAACTTGTGCTCAATAGGAGCAAAGGTGATGTTGTCCAAAACAGACATGTGTGGGAAGAGATTGAAGTGTTGGAACACCATTCCGATATTTTCACGGACGTGGTCAACGTTGGTTGTTTTTTCAGTTAAGTCATAACCGTTCACAGTGATGTGACCGCTAGTAACTTCTTCCAAAAGATTTAGGCTACGAAGGAAAGTTGACTTACCAGAACCTGAAGGACCGATGATACAAACAACATCTCCTTCATAGAACTTGGTCGTAATTCCTTTTAAAACTTCATTTTTTCCGTAGCTTTTGTGTAAATCATTTACATCAATTTTTAATTTTGCCATTAACGAATCCTCTTTTCTAAGCGTTTCGCTAGTTTAGTCAAAAGCGTGATAATTACAAGATAGAAGATAGCAAGGATTGCATACATCTTGAAACTTTGGTAGTTACGGGCGATGATAATCTTACCAGTTTGGAAGAGTTCAACCAAACCGATAGCAGATACGATAGTTGTATCTTTAAGAGCGATAACGAATTGGTTAACAAAGTTTGGCAACATCAATTTAGTTGCTTGTGGCAAGATAATCTTACGCATGGTTTTTCCATAAGAGATCCCCAAGCTTCGGCTGGCTTCCATTTGTCCAACTGGAACGGCCTGAATACCACCACGAACGATTTCAGCGATATAAGCGGCTGCATTGAGAGAAAGGGCAATAGTACCAGCTACAAAGTCGTTAATTGGACTTTGTTGGCCTGTAATAGACTCGATGAAGTTTGGAATTCCCCAGAAGATGAAGGCTGCAAGAATCATCAATGGAATACCACGGATAACGTCAACGAAAATCTCAGAGATCACACGAAGAGATTTGTATGGGCTAACACTAAACATACCGAAGATAATCCCGATAACAATAGCAATAGCAAATGAGATAAGAGCTAGAGCAAGAGTGATACCAAGACCGCTAAGGAGTTGTTTGTAGTTGTTTTGAAGCAAGCCCCAGATAGTTGTTTCGTCAACAGTGCTTGTTGAAGCAGTTGAAGACTCACTAGCTAGGTATTTATCAAGAATCTTTTGGAATTCTCCGTTTGCTTTAAGGTTTGCAAGTCCGTTATTGAACATTTCAATCAATTCTGGATTTGCTCCTTTTTTAACGGCAAAGGCTGTTTCACCGATTGGAGTTCCAGCGATTGGTGTTTTCAATTTTTGACCTTGGCTGATAGAATATTTGAGAACAGGTTCATCATCCATAACGGCATCGATGGCACCAGTGTTTAAACTGTCATACATTGACGAACCATCAGCGAAGGTTTTGATTTTGTAGCCGTATTTGCTTTGATTTTCTGTTAGGAAGGTTTGAGAAGCAGTTCCGTTTTTAACACCAACTGTCTTCCCTTTCAAATCTTCATAAGAAGCAATGGTACTTGATTCTTTGACACCAAGGATAGTATTAGCAGTGTAGTATGATTCTGAGAAGTCAAAAGTTGCCTTACGAGCATCTGTGACAGACATACCAGCAATGATACCATCTGCTTGACCAGCTTGGACAGCACTGATAGCAGCATCAAAACCAGGGTTGATGATTTCAATTTCAAAACCTTGGTCTTTAGCGATTGCCTTAATCAATTCCATATCAATACCAGTGTATTGGTTGCTTGAATTTTGGAAAACAAAAGGTGCAAAAGAAGAATCGCTGGCAATGATGTATTTAGCTTTAACAGGAGTTGCTTTCAGACCAGCTGCAGTCGTTGTGGTTGGCACTGCTGAAGAAGATGAAGCAGTCCATTTCTTGATGATTTTATCAAGACTACCATCTTTTTTCATTTCAGCCAAGGCTTGGTTAAATTCAGTAACCAGGTGCTCGTATTTGCTTCCTTTTTTAACACCGAAAGCAAAACTTCCTACAGCTTCCCCATCCATTTCAATATGGAGGTCTTGACCTTGGTTAATAGCATACTCGATAACAGGTTTGTCATCCATCATAGCATCAATGGCACCAGCACTCAAGCTGTTGTTCATCAAATCACTAGTGTCAAATGTTTTAATAGTAAAGCCGTATTTATCTTTGATTGTTTCAAGGAAACGTTGAGCAGCAGTTCCGTTTTTAACACCAACGGTTTTGCCAGTTAATTGGTCATATTTGCTAATCTTGTGTGCCTTTGTAGTTGCAATGACAACTTTTGTGTCATAGTAAGTATCAGACATGGTGAAAACTTTTTCACGTTCTTTCGTCTTTGTCATCCCTGCCATGATAGCGTCAGCTTGACCAGCTTGAACCGCATTTACCGCTGCATCAAATCCAGGATAGGACATCTGAATGTTCCATCCTTTAATCTCAGCGACTTTGTTGATAATGTCAACATCAATTCCTTTATAAGTTTGATCTGAATCTTTAAACTCAAAAGGTGCATAGGCGGTATCAGACACAATCTTAATCGTCTCTGCTTTCGCAATACCTAATGAGAAAATTGGGAATAAAATTAGCAAAAATGCTAGAAATTTTTTCTTCATTTTTAGTCTCCTTTTCCGAATATTTTCCCATTATATCAGAAAAAGTAAAAAAAGGCAAATTTTTATATTTCTGTGTCAGAAAATATAACATTGTTTTTTCCTTTTCTTTCTTGAATTGCTCCTATAAAGTGCTATAATAATAGTATATGATAGAAGAAAAGAGGACAGGGATATGAAGAACAAAAGAATCTTTAAAGACTTCCAAGCTTCAAAAATGAGTTTAAACATTTACACAAGCCCCTTGTTAGCCTTTGCTTTTGTCTTCATAGGAGAGTTTGTGGCTTATACTCTGTATGGTATTAGTTTGTTAGCTCTCATCGGACTTGCTAGAAATTTTGGAGAGGCTGGTCAAAATCTTGCAATCTACTTGCAGACTTTGCAGCAGAGCTTGACGGATAAAACAAGTGACTTTCATTTAATTTTAGATTTACTGGCCTTTGGTTTTATTCTTAACACTGTGTTCAGATGGACTAGAAAAGTTGAGAAAAGACCTATTCGAACTTTGGGATTTTATAGAGAGAATTTCCTCAGCAATTTTCTTAAAGGATTTGGCCTAGGCCTGGCACTTTTTCTTCTGACCTTGTTAGGTTTAGTGGCCTTGGGGCAATATCGTTTTGAGTCTATTCACTTGAATCCTTATTCGCTTGCCTTTGTCATTTTTACCATTCCATTTTGGATTTTACAGGGGACAGCAGAAGAAGTGGTGTCCCGTGCATGGCTCCTTCCCCAATTGGCCTCAAGAACTAATCTAAAACTTGCTGTTCTTATATCTAGCCTGTTCTTTACCCTGCTTCATATGGGCAATTCTGGTCTAACACCTCTATCTCTAGTGAATCTCTTCCTATTCGGAGTTGCCATGTCTCTTTACCTTCTCAAAACCGATACAGTTTGGGGTGTTGCAGGTATTCATGGAGCTTGGAATTTTGCTCAGGGTAATCTCTTTGGGATTTTAGTTAGTGGTCAACCGTCAGGAACGTCTTTGATGACCTTTTTACCACAAGGCGATCAAGACTGGCTATCTGGTGGGTCTTTTGGTATTGAGGGTTCCATCGTGTCCAGTATTATTTTGTTTCTGCTGATTCTTTATCTCGCTTATCAATTAAGGAAAGAAAATGAAAGGATGTGACTTCGGTCCGTCCTTTTCTTCGTGAAAATGCTACAAGTATGCTAAAATAGGAATAGCACATGGAGAGAGGATTCTTATGATTAACCGCATTACAGATAATCAATTTAAACTAGTATCAAAATATCAACCTTCAGGAGACCAACCTCAAGCTATTGAGCAATTGGTGGATAACATTGAGGGGGGAGAAAAAGCTCAGATTCTGATGGGGGCGACTGGTACAGGGAAGACCTATACCATGAGTCAGGTCATTTCCAAAGTCAATAAACCAACTCTGGTCATTGCCCACAATAAAACTCTAGCAGGACAGCTCTATGGGGAGTTTAAGGAATTTTTCCCTGAAAATGCTGTTGAGTACTTCGTATCCTACTATGATTATTACCAGCCAGAGGCCTATGTACCTTCAAGCGATACCTATATTGAGAAGGATAGTTCTGTCAATGACGAGATTGACAAGCTCCGTCACTCAGCGACTTCAGCCCTATTGGAGCGCAATGATGTTATTGTCGTGGCCTCGGTCTCTTGTATCTATGGTCTGGGTTCGCCCAAGGAATACGCTGATAGTGTCGTTAGTCTCCGTCCAGGTCTTGAAATTTCCCGTGATAAACTCTTGAATGACTTGGTGGATATCCAATTTGAGCGAAATGATATTGATTTCCAACGGGGGAGATTTCGTGTTCGTGGGGATGTGGTGGAGATTTTCCCAGCTTCCCGAGATGAACACGCTTTTCGAGTAGAATTTTTTGGAGACGAAATTGACCGTATTCGTGAAGTGGAAGCTTTGACTGGTCAGGTATTGGGAGAAGTGGATCATTTGGCGATTTTCCCTGCGACTCACTTTGTGACCAATGATGACCACATGGAAGTTGCCATTGCAAAGATTCAAGCAGAATTAGAAGAGCAACTAGCTGTCTTTGAGAAGGAAGGCAAATTGCTAGAAGCTCAACGTTTGAAACAGCGGACAGAGTATGATATCGAAATGTTGCGTGAGATGGGCTATACCAACGGGGTTGAGAACTATTCACGTCACATGGATGGACGGAGTGAGGGTGAGCCTCCTTATACGCTTCTCGACTTCTTCCCAGATGATTTTTTAATTATGATTGACGAGAGTCACATGACTATGGGACAAATAAAAGGCATGTACAATGGAGACCGTTCGCGTAAGGAAATGCTGGTTAATTATGGTTTCCGTTTGCCGTCTGCTCTGGACAATCGTCCTCTCCGTCGTGAAGAGTTTGAAAGTCATGTACATCAGATTGTCTACGTTTCAGCGACACCTGGTGACTATGAAAATGAACAGACCGAGACAGTGATTGAGCAAATCATTCGTCCAACGGGACTCTTGGATCCTGAGGTGGAAGTCCGTCCGACAATGGGACAGATTGATGACCTCCTAGGTGAAATCAATGCCCGTGTTGAAAAGAACGAACGAACCTTTATCACAACCTTGACTAAGAAAATGGCAGAGGACTTGACCGACTACTTCAAGGAAATGGGTATCAAGGTCAAGTACATGCACTCGGATATTAAGACCTTGGAACGGACGGAGATTATCCGTGACCTGCGCTTGGGTGTCTTTGATGTCTTGGTCGGAATCAACCTGCTCCGTGAAGGAATTGACGTTCCTGAAGTGAGCCTCGTAGCGATTCTCGATGCTGATAAGGAAGGCTTCCTTCGTAACGAGCGTGGTCTCATTCAGACCATTGGTCGTGCTGCTCGTAATAGTGAGGGACATGTCATTATGTATGCGGACACTGTGACCCAGTCTATGCAACGTGCCATCGATGAAACGGCTCGTCGTCGCAAAATCCAGATGGCTTATAATGAAGAACATGGTATTGTGCCTCAGACAATCAAGAAAGAAATCCGTGACCTGATTGCCGTGACCAAGGCAGTTGCTAAGGAAGAAGACAAGGAAGTCGATATTAATAGCCTCAACAAACAAGAACGTAAAGAACTAGTTAAGAAACTCGAAAAACAAATGCAAGAAGCTGTCGAAGTGCTTGACTTTGAACTTGCTGCCCATATCCGTGATATGATGCTGGAAGTCAAGGCGTTGGATTAGGGGAATTTTATGAATATTTTAGTTATCAATGGACATCCTGACAAAGAAAGCTACTGTCAAGCAATTTTTCAAACGATTATAGAAAGTATAGACTCAAAGAGACATGAACTTGAAGCGATTAATCTTAATGAGGAAGAGTTTGATCCTGTTTTACGTTATGGTTATCGACAAAGGATGGAGGACGATCCGTTTATTCTACGCTCTCAAGAATTAATCCAGTGGGCAGATCATTTCATTTTTGTTTATCCTATTTGGTGGAGTAGTATGCCTAGTCTATTGAAGGGATGGATTGATCGTGTTTTTACGCCAGGCATTGCATACTCTGCAAATAATCGAGGAAGCTTTATTTTGAATTACTTGAGAGGTAAACAGTTCAAAAAGTTATTAAAAGGAAAAACAGCTAGTATCTATGCAACTTCTATGGCACCAACTTGGTGGTACAAAGTATTTTCTGGTCCGATTAACATTCCAGACAGTTATGGAATATCAGCATTAAAGAATGCTGTATTGAATCATTGTGGCATAAAAACAAAGAGGATTTCAATCTTAGGAGAGTTAGGCCGTGAAGCAAATACAAGTTCAACAAGACGGAAATTTCTACAAAAAGTAGCAAAGGAAGTTAGGATGTTGGATTAAGGAGAAGAAAGTAAATGACGGTTATTATCAAATCAATGGAAACTCCTGAAGAGATAGAAGGTAAATCCCTTGTTCACTGGCAAACGTGGAGAGAGGCCTATGACGACCTTTTGCCTGCAGAATTTCAGGAGACAATGACATTAGAAAGATGCCGATTCTTTAGTCAAAAGTATCCAGAAAATACATTGATTGCGATGGATGGCGTGAAGGTGGTTGGTTTTATCAGTTATGGTAATTTTCGTGATGAGACTATTCAAGCTGGTGAAATTATTGCTTTATATGTTTTAAAAGACTATTACGGAAAAGGCATTGCACAAAAGTTAGTGAGAGCAGCTTTGACTGCTCTTGATCATTTTTCTGAAATTTTCTTATGGGTATTGAAAGATAATAAGCGCGCCATTGCTTTCTATCAAAAAATGGGTTTTACTTTTGATGGCCAAGAAAAAATCCTTGAACTTGGAAAGCCTATAAAGGAAAAACGGATGGTGTTCTATTCTAAATAATTCTCAAAAGTAAAAGCTAATATGGTACCAAGTCTGAAAATTTAATAAATTAGAAAGCGAGTAAATTTATGTCCCGTTCCCAATTAACGATTTTAACAAACATTTGTCTGATTGAAGACCTCGAAACCCAGCGCGTGGTGATGCAGTATCGCGCTCCTGAAACAAATCGCTGGTCTGGTTATGCCTTTCCTGGAGGTCATGTAGAAAATGGTGAGGCTTTTGCGGAGTCTGTCATTCGTGAAATCTATGAAGAAACAGGATTGACTATCCAAAATCCTCAACTTGTCGGCATTAAAAATTGGCCACTAGATACAGGTGGGCGCTATATTGTCATTTGTTATAAGGCGACTGAGTTCTCTGGTACCCTTCGCTCTTCAGATGAAGGAGAAGTTTCTTGGGTGCAAAAAGACCAGATTCCAAACTTGGATCTGGCCTATGATATGTTACCCTTGATGGAGATGATGGAAGCTCCTGACAAATCTGAATTTTTCTACCCTCGCCGTACAGAAGACGATTGGGAAAAGAAAATTTTCTAATCCTTTACCCAATAACTGAGATAATCCAAGGCCTTCTCGATATAGTGGAGGCCTTGTTGTATTTCCTGTCTAATAGTAATAGAAGATTAGGAAAAAAATATCTATACTCGCTAAAATTAAATGCTAATTGAATTAGACAAAATATATGCTTATGCTGTTAATTTTTCTGAGAAAGATGTAAAATAGAAAGTGTACTATGTTTTTAAAATAGTGTGGTACCCAAAATTAAAAAATGTATCCTTTCCTTAAATTCCTAAAATATTTAAGGGGGGTATTTTTTAGTACCTCAAAAATAAAAATAAGAAAGAGGCGATTAGATGAGAAAATCAAATCGAGAAGTGAACGGAGAAAAGGTATTCCGTTATTCTATTCGTAAGTGCCATTTTGGTGCAGCAAGTGTTGCCGTTGCAGCATTAATGTTTTTTGCTAATGGTGCAGTTAAGGCAGACACTTTACCTGTATCATCTGCTACGGCTAATACTGAAAAGGTAAATGCTGGTGTTACGAACTTGACAGAGGGAGTTCCTCTAGAGAAATCTCTAGAAACTGAGGGAAATAAGGAAATCGTAGCTCCTGAGCCTGCAGCGGAAACATCTAACAAGAAAGATGGAGCTGGTTCCAGTGCTCAAGGTGAAAAAGAGATTAAAGTGTCTGATAAAGATATGATTCCTGCTAATCAGACGGAGGAAATCAATAAAGCCGAAACAAATGGCAAAGAAAAGGAAGTAGTTACTAATAAAGATAAATTGGAATCTCTTCTAAAAGAAATTGATCAATTAAACTTAAAGGACTATACAGAAGATAGTGTTAAAGTATTGCAAGAAAAAGTTGCGAAAGCAAAAGAAGTACTTGTTAATGCAACAACTCAAAAAGAAATTGATCTTGCTTATAATGCCTTGGTTGGATATAAAAACGCTGGTTTAAAACGTGTACCTAAACCAAAAGGAGAACTCACTCCTAAACCAGATACAACAAATGGTAAAGCAACAGTAGGAATAAAAGCGGAAAATACTGAACCAAATGGTACGAATATCGCAGGGCATAATCATAGCTTGAATGGAACTACTTTTACAGAAGGTAGTGGGTTTAGGGCTGTTCCAGAGGGAGATGCATACTTTAATCTTGATAGCGGAACTTTAGAAACAGAAGTAGGCAGTGCACCAAATGCAAAATTCCTAGTTGTATGGAGAAAAAGACAAGGATACAAACCTCAGTTAACTAGTGATGGTTTGGGTATTCGTTTACTATATGATAGACAAATTCCAGATAATGATTTTGTTAAACGATTATTTAATACGACTGGAAGTATTAATATTGTAGGAAGTTATGATGTAGCTTTTGAAATGAAAGACGGATCAACAGGGGTATTGTATTCAAAAAAAGATTTTAAAGTCACTGTTAAGCCACAAGCTCCAAGAGTAACGGTTGAAAACTTAGAAAATGCAGCAGGAACTAGAGCAAAAGTAACAGCCACTGCTCGAAATCCTCAATATAGTTCAGGAGAGCAACCTGGCGAATCATCTGTTGATTTCTACGTGAATGGGGTGAAAAAACAGACTGTTACAGCGGTTAATGGAGTTGCTGAATGGACACCGACAGAAGTCTTTAATGTGAATGACAGAATTACTGCTACTAATACAGCTAGAGATAAGCACTTTTTACCTTCAAGAGGAACAAATATTAATGTGCCTATAACAGCAACAACTTCAAATATGAGTAGCGAAGTGGTAATACCTGCTCCTACAGTACCTAGTGTTGACTTAGAAGCACTTAAAGCAGCAGCCAAAGCAGACTTAGCGACAGCAGCGACAGAAGAAAAAGCAGAAATCGCAGGAGACAAGAGCCTAACAACCGCAAAACGTGCAGAAAAAGAAAAAGCAGTTGATGATAAGAAAGCAGAAGAAGAGGCTAAAATCACAGCAGCAGATGATGCGGACAAGGTAGAAGCAGCCAAAACAGCTGGAGTGACAGCTATCAAAGCAGTTCACACGGCAGGCGATTTAAATGCAGTTAAAAACGCAGCCAAAGCAGACTTAGCAACAGCAGCGACAGAAGAAAAAGCAGAAATCGCAGGAGACAAGAGCCTAACAACCGCAAAACGTGCAGAAAAAGAAAAAGCAGTTGATGATAAGAAAGCAGAAGAAGAGGCTAAAATCACAGCAGCAGATGATGCGGACAAGGTAGAAGCAGCCAAAACAGCTGGAGT
>CAURMD010000007.1:0-48009 GCA_963525985.1 uncultured Streptococcus sp.
AACAGAAGAATAATTGAAACTCAAAAAGCCTTGCTCCTCATCTCGAGGAACAGGGTTTTTTCGTATGATACTCTTCGAAAATCTCTTCAAACCACGTCAGCTTTATCTGCAATCTCAAAGCAGTGCTTTGAGCAACCTGCGGCTAGCTTCCTAGTTTGCTTTTTGATTTTCATTGAGTATGAGTTTAACGGTTGTCAATTTTCTCTGGATAAAGGTCGTGTTGGAAGAGGCGTTGTTCTGCCAAGCCTTCATACTTAGTTCCAGTTTTACCGTAGTTGTAGTAGGGGTCAATTGAGATGCCACCGCGAGGTGTAAATTTTCCCCAGACCTCTAAATAGCGAGGGTCTAGCAAGTTGACCAAGTCTTTCCCGATGGTGTTGATACAGTTTTCGTGGAAATCTCCGTGGTTTCGGTAGCTAAAGAGGTAGAGTTTGAGGGATTTTGACTCGACACAGAGCTTGTCAGGAATGTAGGAAATATAGATAGTCGCAAAGTCTGGCTGAGCAGTGATTGGACAAAGTGAGGTAAATTCAGGACAGTTAAATTTGATGAAATAGTCATTTTCCACATGACGATTGTCAAAGGATTCCAGGACTTCTGGTTGATACTCGAAAATGTAGTTGGTTTCTTTGTTGCCTAGTAGGCTTAGGTTTTTCATTTCTTCTTGTTGTGACATGATTTTTTCTTTCTAATCTTAAACACCACGTTGATTATCGTAGAGGAGGGTATGCAGTTGAGGAAGGACGCGGACATTGCCCCAGCTATCGTCAGTAGCGATGCGTTCCCAGAGTTCTTTGAGACGGTCCAGTTGGTCTTGGACAATATTACCCGTAGCCTTGGGCTCAGGATTTCCTGCTGATAAGAAGAGAACATCTGGTTGGTAGCGTTCTTGTATGCCTCTGGCAAAGTCCAAATCGGCATCGTCAAAGACAGGGATTTTAAAGGTGACCTTGTCTGGATCCAGTTGGGAAACGATAAAGTCCAGGGTCTCAAAGTTGACTTCCATCTTGGATGAAGGAGGTTTGGGACTCAGAGTGACCTGGTCGATGTCTTTCAACCAATTTTGCCAGCGAGAGCCTTGAGTTTCAACAGCCAGAGTGACACCACGTTCCTTGAGTTTGGTGACCAGCTCAGCCATGTTGGCTGCTAGGATAGCAGGATTTCCCCCAGATAGAGTTACATAGTCGTAGCTCCCCAATTTATCCAAGGCAGCAATGACCTCGTCAGCAGTCATACGAGTTGGCTTTTCAGAGCCATCCCAAGTGAAGGCAGAATCGCACCAGTCGCAGTGGTAGTCGCAACCTGCAGTGCGAACAAACATGGTTTTCTGCCCGATTGCACGACCTTCACCTTGAAAGGTTGGGCCAAAAATTTCCAAAACTGGTAGTTTGAGGACACGTTCCCTAGTCATCTAACCACTCCCGTCTAAACTCCGCAAAGGCAGTCGGAGTCTCATATAGGCGAACATATTCCAAACGGAGACCGCGCTCGTCTGGCAACTCTTGATTCATGGTTTGGAAAATCCAGTAAACCATATTTTCAGCAGTCGTGTTCATATAAGGCAAAGTCTCATTGAGATAGCGATGATCCAAGTGGGGCTCTAAGTAGTTCTTGTAGATGGCTTTGATATCTCCGAAATCGTAGGTCATGCCACGTTCATCTAAAAATCCACTGACAGCAATCTGCAGATGATAGGTGTGACCATGAAGGGATTTGCATTTTCCCTCATAGTGAAAGAGGTGGTGGGCAGCATCGAAGGTAAATTCTTTTGATACCAAGGTTCTGTGAGGATTGTAGACAAGAGACTCCCCGGTTTCCTGTTTGATTTCTTTGGGTGCAAAAAACATTAGGCCTCTCCTTTCTGTGAGAGATAAACATCTAAACCATGTTGACGTAGGTGGCAGGCTGGGCAATCTCCACAGCCACTTCCGATAATTCCGTTGTAGCAGGTTAAGGTCTTTTCACGAACATAGTCAAAGGCACCGAGTTGGTCGGCTAATTCCCAAGTTTCAGCCTTGTCCAGCCACATGAGAGGTGTTTGGATAACGAAGTCGTAATCCATGGCAAGGTTGAGGGTAACATTAAGGGATTTGACAAAGACATCTCGACAATCGGGGTAGCCTGAGAAGTCTGTCTCGCAGACACCTGTCACGATATCTTTAATGCCACGTTGCTTAGCAAGAACTGCCGCAAAGGATAGAAAGAGGTGGTTGCGACCATCAACGAAGGTATTGGGAACCTCCCCCTCTTTTTGCTCAATTTCCAGATCAGAGGTCAGGGCATTTTCAGTGATTTGCCCCAGCAGAGACATATCTAGGATATGATGACGAATCCCCTGTTCCTTAGCAATTTCTCTAGCGACTTGAATTTCGAGATGATGGCGTTGGCCGTAGGCAAAGGTGACGGCTTCGACCGTTTCATAGTGTTCTTTAGCCCAAAAGAGGCAGGTTGTAGAATCTTGACCGCCACTAAAGACGACCAAGGCTGATTGACGTTTCATAATACTCCTTCCAAAATGGGAAATGTTCAGAGCACGCAAAAAGCTCCCTTGAGGGAGCTAAAAAATACCAAGTAGAGGTTTTTTTTAGCGATGGCATGTCCCAAACATCGTAATATTCTACATACAGTCTAGCATATTTTTTGAAAAATGGCAAAGGGCAAGAAAAAAAGAGACCAAAGAAAGTACTTGGTCTCTAGTATGATTAGCTCAATTCAGCAACGATGGCCTTGATTTGTTCTGCTGTGTGAACACCAGCAACTTGTTTGACAACTTGGCCGTCTTTTTTGAAGAGAAGGGTTGGGATAGACATGATTCCAAAAGCACGAGCTGTGTTTGGATTTTCATCAACGTCCATTTTAACGATTTTCAAAACATCTTCTGAAAGTTCTTCAGACAATTTATCCAAGATTGGACCTTGCATACGACATGGACCACACCAAGTTGCCCAGAAGTCTACCAAGACCAAACCGTCTTTTGTTTCTTGTTCGAATGTTGCATCTGTAATTGCTTTTGCCATTGTATTTCTCCTTTTTTAGTTATATTGGCTTAAATCTTGTTTCTTGAGATAGAAGAAGATGTCTCCATAAGTCCCATGGTAGTCCAAATCATGACCCTTGTAAGTTAATTTTTGGACAGGGTAGTAGTCTGCGACGCCGATAAGACAAGCTTGTTGTGAACGATCAAAGTCTTCATAAGACTCGAAAGTCACAGTTCTTTCGTTCTTGCTGGCATCTAGATAGGTAATTTCAATCATGTTTAAAACTCCTTTGTTTAATGATGACTTTATTTTACTCCTTGTAAAAGAGAATGTCAAGAAAAATGATTGCGCACGCAACTTTTTTCTAAAATCATCTTAAATCAAGAAATCCAAACCAGTTTCCAAGCTTTCTTCGACAGCCTTTTGTAGAGAGGCCAGTGTCTTTTGCCCATCACCTGTCAGGCAGATAAAACTAGAGCGTCGATCTTGATCACAACACCTGCGACTAAGTAGACCGCAATTTTTAGCTTCCAAGCGAGCCACCATCCGAGAAACAGCGCTCGGACTCAGATGAAGTTTATCTGGCAGGTCAATCTGGCGTAGAGATTTTTCTTGGGCAAAGTCCAGATAGTAGAGCAGGTAGAACTCTTTCAAGGTCAGACTTTGCTCGCTCTGCTGGGCAATAGTCTCTTCCAAGAGACTTTCAATTTCTTTCTGACGCCGATTGAAGTCAAACCATTTTTCCAAGTAGGTCATAGTATCTCCTTTCTTTTTAGAGTTATAAATAGAAGAAAGTCCATTCACAGACAGTTTCTGCGTCACAAGATGATTGCGCATGCAATAATTATACTACTTTTCAAAAGAGCTGGCAAGAAGGACGCTGGAATATTTTATCCTAAATCATGCCTGTTTTCACAAGTCAAGAATTGTTTGTATCCCCTTTCTTCTCAAACTTTCATCAATCTTGTGCATTTCCTTGAAATTTTCTGAAAAAAGAGTAAACTGGTATGCAAGAAGTCTATTTCGTGGAGTTTAGGATGAAATTATATGTTCAATTAATGATTCTCTTTGTGATTTCTCTAATCGGAGAGGGGATTTCCAGTTTCTTTCATTTGCCCATCCCAGGCAGTATTATCGGTTTGATCATTCTCTTTCTCGCCCTACAATTCAAGTGGCTGAGAACCAGGCATGTCAACATGGTGGGGAATTTCTTGCTGGCCAATATGACCATTCTCTTTTTGCCACCAGCAGTGGGAATCATGGAGAAGTTTGATGTGATTGCTCCCTATCTTTTGCCAATTGTTTTGATTGTCTTTTTTGCAGCAGTCATCAATATTATCCTCATAGCCTTGGTAGTTCAGTTCATCAAGAGACGGTTTGAGGGAGATTATGAGAAAGGAGATGCCAAATGAGTGAATTTGTTTCCAATCCCCTGTTTGGGCTTGCCCTATCCATCCTAGCTTATCTAGTGGGAATGCTGATTTACAGACGTTTTCCCCATCCATTGACAACGCCCTTGCTTTTGTCAGCTGTTTTCATTATCATCTTTCTAAAAGTGACGGGGATTTCTTACCAAGATTACTACCAAGGTGGGGTTTATCTGAACAACTTGATTGTCCCATCGACCGTGGCTCTAGGGATTCCGCTTTATAAGAGTTTTCACTTGATGAAGCACCATGCACGGAGTATTCTCTTTGGTAGTCTGTTAGCAGTAGTTGTCAATACCTCTTTCACAGCCCTTGTGGCGAAAATATTTGGCATGGACTTTTTCCTAGCCATTTCTCTTTTTCCCAAGTCAGTAACAACCGCCATGGCAGTTGGGATTACAGAAAAATTGCAAGGTCTGACCACTGTGACCTTGGTCGTTGTAGTGGCTACTGGGATTTTAACCAGTGTTATCGGCCCAACACTTTTGAAGTGGTTGAAAATTGACGATCCAGTAGCTGTTGGTCTTTCCCTTGGAGGAACAGGCCACGCAGTTGGAACGGGAACAGCCTTCCGATACGGCTCTGTAGCAGGAGCCATGGGTGGTTTGGCTATCGGTGTTACCGGTATTCTCTATGTCTTTGTCAGCCCTATCGTAGCCAGTTTGATATTGAGTTAAAAAGCAAGGAATTCGGGTTCCTTGCTTTTTAAAATCGTATGTTATAGACTATTACTTTTCTCTGCTTAAGTGAATGACTTGGTCATAGTGTTTTAAGCCTTCTTCTGTGTAGTGGTGAATGACTTCAATGACTGTTTGAGGTAGGGAGAAGAGCAAGTCGCTGATTTTTCTGCTATTTTCCGAGTCAAGATTGGCCTTAATCTCATCTGCTAAGATGAGTTGGCTATCATGGTAGAGGGCGCGAGCGATTTCTAGGCGTTGTTTCTCGCCACCAGACAGACTGTCATTGCTGAGCGTTCGATCTTTCAAATGTTCTAATCCCGTTTTTTTGAGGATGTAAGTTAAACGTTCCTCCTTTTTATCCAGTCCTAGAAGGATATTGTCTTCCAGAGATAGCGTGTCAAAGTAATGGCTATCTTGGAGAATATAGGAACTAAAACTTGTGATTTCTTGACGTGACAGGTTCTGACCAGCAAAGCTAATCTGTCCACTTGTTGGTGTCTCTTCTCCATGAATGATATTGAGCAGGGTTGTTTTACCAGAGCCACTTTCCCCGATAATGGCGATTTTTTCTCCTTGCTTGATGTGTATGGAAATCGGAGATAAGAGGATATTCCCATCTTTTTCTAAGGAGATGCTGTTAAGTTGGATAGGAAAAATGTTTTCTATACTTCTAGGCGAGATGGAGTCAGACTGGTTCAGGAGTTTTTGGTATTTGTTGAGAAGAGTTCGATTCGCTTTTCGGGTGTTGGTAAAGTAAGCCAACTCTTGGAATTGATAGCCGATATTATGGGAAACTAGATAGATGGCCACAAAACTCGCCGCATCTAAATAATTATAGTAGGTCATAAAGCCACCGATGACGATTGGTGTGACAGAACAAAAGGCATCGATGCTATTGATCAAGAGACTGTTTAAAGTTCGTTGTTTTTCATAGTTGATTTCGGCATCCAAACTGGTTTGTAATTGCTTTTGATAGCGAGCAAAAAAGTAGTCTTGCCCCTGATAATGGCGAATTTGTTGGCTACCGCCAATAAAATTTGTCAAGCTTGCTAAGTAGTTTTGGTTAACAGTGGACCGCTTTTCAGAAAGTGAGTCCAAACGCTTTGATCCGATAGCACTACAGAGGACAGGAAAGGAGTAGAAGATGATGAAAATCAAGCCCAGGTAAAAATTGGTCCATAAGGCATAGAGAATGGACACAGTTGTGAAGCCAAGAGAAGAAATGATGATGACCGTTGGCTCAATATAGCTTTCTTCTACTTGCTTGACGTCGTTTTCTAGGTCAGACAAAATATCCTTTTCATCAATCTCATAACTGTTTAAAAATCGCTTGAAAATAGCACTCTTGATTCCATATTTGAAATCAGTAATCAAACGAGCGTAGTAATAGCGTTTCCCAGCCAAGCCTAGTAAGAGGATAAGATTACCAAGGATTCCTAGAATCAATACTTTCCAAAGAAGGCCTAGTTCTTGATTGGTAAAACTGGCAACAATATTCTGAACAAGGGCTGGCGTGATAATTGCTTCCAGCCAAGTAATGGCAATAGAAAAGAAGTAAAGCATAAGGTGCTTCTTGGTAACAAATCTTCTCAGCATAAAGAGTTGACCTCCTTATCGATATACATGTAATTAGTTTTAAAATTATTATACTCTTTTTTATACTCAATGAAAATCAAAGAGCAAACTAGCCGCAGGCTGTACTTGAGTACGGCAAGGCGACGTTGACGCGGTTTGAATTAGTATTATTAAATACTTCATATAGAAATGTAAGTCCTGAGAACGAAAAAAGTCTAGCGAGTTATTGTCGCTAGACTTTAAAACTATTGCAAATTAACCTTGTTTCTCAAAATATAGTAGGTTCCGAGGTAAAAGATAGCTATGAAAATGAGTTCTTCAACAATGCCTACGCTTGCTCCCATATAGAAATTATCATTAAATCCTGCAAGTGAATTGACATAGAAGTTAGCACTGGTATTGAAGAAAAGTTCAATAAATCCAATGACGATTTTGATACCAATGTAGGCTACAACAGCAAGTGCAGTACGGTATTCGTTGAAAAGTTGTCCAATGGAAATGGCTAAGTAGATGCAGAGGATTTCTGAGATGGTATTTAGTAGGAAGGATACCCCCATAAGAGAGAGTTGAGGAAGGAATGTTCCTACAAGTGGAATCAACTCAGAATTTGATATCCATTCTGGAACCGTTATGGTAACAATAATAAAAGCGCTTAGAGCTAGTACAGTGGAGCTAAGGATAGACCAAATGAAGGCTCCAACTAATTTGGCTGTGATGATATGGTGTTCAGAAACTGGCAAGGTCAAGGTCAGATAGCCTTGTCGGTCATAGACACTACCTTTGAATCGTTTAATAATCAAGAAAATGGTTGAAATCCCAAGTGTAATCATCAATCCACCAAAGACGAGAGCCAGAAAGAAAAGTAAGACAGGTTGGCTATCTTTGAAAGATACATAATTATAATAGTGTCCTTGCATTCCTATGGGAACGGAAAGAACTAGCACGGCAGCGTAAAGGGCTAAATACCACTTGTTAACATTTTTAAATTCGTAGCGAACTAAATTCCAAAACATAATAATCTCCTTTGCTTAGGCCTTAAATTCCTGACGGAAGAGTTGGTCAATGGATTCACCAGACTCATAGCGAATATCATCTACATTACCTTGACGGACGACTTTTCCATCCTTCAGGAAGACAATTTCATCCAAGATTGGCTCGATATCAGAAATCAAGTGGGTAGAAATCAAAACGGTAGAAGTTGGGGAGTAGTTGTTGATAATGGTATTGAGGATATACTCACGGGCTGCTGGATCCACCCCACCAATAGGTTCATCCAGAACGTAGAGACGAGCATCACGGCTCATAACCAAAATCAGTTGTACCTTTTCCTTGTTCCCTTTTGATAGTTTTTTGAGACGACTATTTTCATCAATGCCCAGGTCTGCAAGTAGATGATGGGCGCGTTCAAGATTGAAATCTTTATAGAAGGTCTTGAAGTAGGTTAGGGCTTCTTTGACCTTCATTTGTTCATTGAGATAGGTCGTATCAGGCAAATAAGCTACGATGGCCTTGGTTGCTGGGCTTGGATCCATGTCGTTGATCAGGACACGTCCTTGATCTGGTTGTAAGAGACCATTGATTAGTTTAATCAGGGTTGTTTTCCCTGAGCCGTTTGGCCCAAGGAGACCAACAATTTTTCCAGCTGGGATGTCAAGGGAAACATTTTCAAGGGCTGGGGTTGCTCCATATGATTTGGATACATTTTCAAATGCTAGTAATGACATAGGCTTAAACTCCTTTAATATAATCGCCGACTACGCCTGGTAGTTCTTCTTTTTCATAGCCAAAATGGGTCATGGAGGAAACGAAGTGTTCCAATTCTTCTTCCGATAATTGTTTGCGTGATTGGGCGATTAGCTCCTTATCTTCAGTCACAAATCGTCCAGTTGTGCGCTTGCTGTAGACAAATCCTTCTCGTTCGAGGTCTGACAAGGCTCTTTGGATGGTGTTTGGATTGACACCAGCCTCGCTAGCTAGCTCTCTCACGGTTGGAAGTTGTTGATTGGGTTCCAGTGTATGGGAAACAATCTGAAGCTTGATTTTCTCCATAATCTGTAAATAGATGGGTTTTTTGTTGTCAAATGTCCAGGACATCTTGGTCTCCTTTCTTTTATCCTTTTGTCTTAATTAAATAATACAACAAAACAAAAAACTTGTCAAGCAAAAAGAAGAATTGTTTTGGGAATCGTTTAAAAAATGGTATAATGAAAAGAAAACGATAAGGAGGGAAAGGATGCGTTGTCCAAAATGTGGGGCTACCAAGTCAAGTGTTATCGATAGTCGCCAAGCAGAAGAAGGGAACACTATTCGTAGAAGACGTGAGTGCGACGAATGCCAACACCGTTTTACAACCTACGAACGAGTAGAAGAAAGAACCTTAGTGGTTGTTAAAAAAGATGGCACACGGGAACAATTCTCCAGAGATAAAATCTTTAATGGGATTATCCGCTCAGCCCAAAAACGTCCTGTGTCAAGTGATGAAATCAACATGGTAGTCAATCGTATCGAACAGAAACTCCGTGGTCGAAATGAAAATGAAATTCAAAGTGAGGACATTGGTTCACTCGTCATGGAGGAGTTAGCTGAGTTAGATGAGATTACTTATGTACGTTTTGCCAGTGTCTATCGTAGTTTTAAGGATGTGAGTGAGTTAGAGAGCCTGCTCCAACAAATCACCCAGTCCTCTAAAAAGAAAAAGGAAAGATAAATGAAGCCAATTGACCGTTTTTCTTATCTAAAGAATAATCGGGTGTCGCAAGATACCTCATCTCTGGTACAGTGCTACCTCCCGATTATCGGTCAGGAGGCACTGAGCCTTTATCTTTATACAATTAGTTTTTGGGATAATGGTAGAAAGGAATATCTTTTTTCAAGCATTCTTAACCATCTCAACTTTGGGATGGATAGACTGATAAAATCCCTGAAAATCCTATCTGCTTTCAATCTCTTAACCCTCTATCAAAAGGGGGATGTTTATCAGCTAGCCCTCCATGCTCCTCTTTCAAGTCAGGACTTCTTGGAACATCCTGTTTATCGCAGACTTTTGGAGAAGAAGATTGGTGATGCAGCTGTGGAGGATTTGAAAGTTGAGAATGCTGAGGGAGAAGAAATACCTGTCTCACTCAATCAAGTCTTTCCAGACTTGGCAGAACTGGGAAGTCAAGAAGACCTTGGTCTCAAGAAGAAAGTGGCCAACGATTTTGACTTAGACCATTTTCGTCAGCTTATGGCTCGAGATGGGCTTCGCTTTGCGGATGAGCAGTCCGATGTCTTGAACCTCTTTGCCATTGCCGAGGAGAAGAAATGGACTTGGTTTGAAACCTATCAATTGGCTAAGTCAACAGCTGTTTCCCAGGTTATTTCAACCAAACGCATGCGGGAAAAAATTGCTCAAAAACCTGTTTCCTCTGACTTTAGTCCTAAGGAAACAACCATTATCAAAGAAGCCAAAAGTAAAACGGCCCTGCAGTTCTTGGCAGAAATCAAGCAAACACGCAAGGGAACCATTACCCAAACAGAAAGAGAACTCTTGCAACAGATGGCTGGCTTGGGCTTACTGGACGAAGTCATCAATATTATTCTCTTGTTGACTTTTAATAAGGTAGATTCGGCAAACATCAATGAGAAATATGCCATGAAGGTAGCCAATGACTATGCCTATCAAAAGATTCATTCGGCAGAAGAGGCAGTCTTGCGGATCCGTGAGCGTGGGCAAAAGAATCAGACTCAAAAAAGCAGTAACCCCAGTCCTGCCAAGTCCAATGTACCCAAGTGGAGCAACCCAGATTATAAGAATGAAACCAGCGAGGAAACTCGTCTGGAACTAGAACGTAAGAAACAAGAACTATTAGCTCGATTAGAAAAAGGAGGAGATTAGATGGAAAGTGTCGGAGACGTACTCAAACGTCAACCTAGCCGTTTTCATTATCAAGATTTGGTCCAGAAAATCATGAAGGATCCTGATGTTGCGGCCTTTATCCAGCAAGAATCCCTGACTCCAGAGGAATTAAATCGCAGTATCTCCAAGTTTAATCAGTACATTACCGAGCGTGACAAGTTTCTCCGTGGGGATACGGATTATATTGCCAAAGGCTACAAGCCGATTTTGGTTATGAATCATGGCTATGCGGACGTTTCTTATGAAGAAACTCCTGAACTAATCGCAGCGGAAAAAGAAGCGGCTATTAAGAACCGTCTCAAGTTAATCAATCTGCCAGCTAGTCTCAGGAAAGCTAGTTTAGCTCAAGTTGACTTGGATGATTTGGGTCGCTTGCCAGTTTTTGAAAAGCTATTAGCCTTCGTGGAGCAATATCCAGCTATTCGAAAAGGTCTTTACCTGTATGGAGACTTTGGTGTGGGTAAAAGTTTCATGGTGGCTGCCTTAGCCCATGATTTATCAGAAAAACGTGGTGTTTCATCAACTCTCCTCCACTATCCTAGCTTTGTCATTGATGTCAAAAATGCTATCGGTGATGGTAATGTCAAGACCTTGGTAGATGAGATTAAGCTGTCTGAAGTCCTGATTTTAGATGATATTGGTGCCGAGCAATCAACAGCTTGGGTACGTGATGAAATCCTGCAAGTCATTCTTCAATATCGGATGCAGGAAAATTTACCGACCTTTTTCACCTCTAACTTCAACTTTGAAGAATTGGAGCAGCATTTCGCTAAAGGGAAACATGGAAATGACGAAACCTGGGAAGCCAGACGGGTCATGGAACGCATCCGTTATTTGGCTGAGGAGACTCGTTTAGAAGGAGTGAACCGTCGATGACAGAAACGATTAAACTGATGAAAGCTCATAAGTCTGTTCGAAGATTTAAGGAGCAAGCCCTTCCTCAGGAAGACTTGACGGAAATCCTGACAGCAGCCCAAATGGCCTCGTCTTGGAAGAATTTCCAATCCTACTCTGTGATTGTAGTGCGAAGTCAAGAAAAGAAGGATGCCTTGTATGAATTGGTACCTCAAGAAGCCATTCGCCAGTCTGCTGTTTTCCTTCTCTTTGTCGGAGATTTGAACCGAGCAGAAAAGGGAGCACGACTTCATACCGATACTTTCCAACCACAAGGTGTGGAAGGGCTCTTGATTAGTTCGGTCGATGCAGCTCTTGCTGGTCAAAATGCCCTGCTGGCAGCTGAAAGCTTGGGCTATGGTGGTGTGATTATCGGTTTGGTTCGATACAAGTCAGAAGAAGTGGCAGAGCTTTTTAACCTGCCTGACTACACCTATCCTGTCTTTGGGATGGCACTAGGGGTACCAAATCAAAATCATGATGTGAAACCAAGACTGCCACTAGAGAATGTTGTCTTTGAGGAAGAATATCAAGAACAGTCAACTGAGGCAATCCAAGCTTATGACCGTGTACAGGCTGACTATGCTGGAGCGCGTGCGACCACAAGCTGGAGTCAGCGTCTAGCAGAACAGTTTGGTCAAGCTGAACCAAGCTCAACTAGAAAAAATCTTGAACAGAAGAAGTTATTGTAGAAAGTGAGAAATTATGGCCCTACCAACTATTGCCATTGTAGGACGTCCCAATGTTGGAAAATCAACCCTATTTAATCGGATCGCTGGTGAGCGAATCTCCATTGTAGAAGATGTCGAAGGAGTGACACGTGACCGTATCTATGCGACGGGTGAGTGGCTCAATCGTTCCTTTAGCATGATTGATACAGGAGGAATCGATGATGTCGATGCTCCTTTCATGGAACAAATCAAGCACCAGGCAGAAATTGCCATGGAAGAAGCTGATGTTATCGTCTTTGTCGTGTCTGGTAAGGAAGGAATTACCGATGCGGACGAATACGTAGCCCGTAAGCTTTATAAGACCCACAAACCAGTTATCCTCGCAGTTAACAAGGTGGACAACCCTGAGATGCGAAATGATATCTATGATTTCTATGCCCTCGGTTTGGGTGAACCACTGCCTATCTCATCTGTCCATGGTATCGGTACAGGGGATGTGCTAGACGCTATTGTAGAAAATCTTCCAAATGAATATGAAGAAGAAAACCCAGATGTCATTAAGTTTAGCTTGATTGGTCGTCCTAACGTTGGAAAATCAAGCTTGATTAATGCTATCTTGGGAGAAGACCGTGTCATTGCTAGTCCTGTTGCTGGAACAACGCGTGACGCTATTGATACCCACTTTACAGATACAGATGGTCAAGAGTTTACCATGATTGATACGGCTGGTATGCGTAAGTCTGGTAAGGTTTATGAAAATACTGAGAAATACTCTGTCATGCGTGCCATGCGTGCTATTGACCGTTCAGATGTGGTCTTAATGGTCATCAATGCGGAAGAAGGCATTCGTGAATACGATAAGCGTATCGCAGGATTTGCCCATGAAGCTGGTAAAGGAATGATTATCGTGGTCAATAAGTGGGATACACTTGAAAAAGACAACCACACTATGAAAAACTGGGAAGAAGATATCCGTGAGCAGTTCCAATACTTGCCTTACGCACCGATTATCTTTGTATCTGCTTTGACCAAGCAGCGTCTTCACAAACTGCCTGAGATGATCAAGCAAATTAGTGAAAGTCAAAACACACGTATTCCATCAGCTGTTTTGAACGATGTGATTATGGATGCCATTGCCATCAACCCAACACCGACAGACAAAGGAAAACGTCTCAAAATCTTCTATGCGACTCAAGTGGCAACCAAACCACCAACCTTTGTTATCTTTGTCAATGAAGAAGAACTTATGCACTTTTCTTACCTGCGTTTCTTGGAAAATCAAATCCGCAAGGCCTTTGTCTTTGAAGGAACACCGATCCATCTCATCGCAAGAAAACGCAAATAAAAAAGTAAAATCTGGAATGACATTTCCAGATTTTTTTGATATAATAAAATAATAGAAAACGCTATCAAAAAGGAGGTGTCGATGAAACATTTGTTTAAATTGATAATCTTATTTCCCTGGTTTTACTTTTTCAATTGGATTGAAAAGGATAATAGAGAAAGTAAATTTTTCCCAATTTTTTACTATTTTTACTGGTTTTACATCCCCCTCTATGCTCTTTTTAGCCTTGCTTGGACAGTTATTTCAGTTCTGTTTTTCAATATCGTCTTGAGAAATTTGACAGATATCAAGTTATGGGGCATTTGGTTTCTTTTTATTCTGCTAGCTATTGGTCTGAATAGGTTAACCTATTTCTGTTTCAAAAAAATGCTTCGCTTGAGACGAGAACTGGGGAAGTCTAAAGCAGGGAGACATTGATTTATATCGGTTTTTATTTTTAGGAGGTGGCTTATGGCACATCTAAAATCATTTATTACACGCTATTCCAAGGTTTATATTGGTTTAGTTCTGCTGATCTGGATTGCTTTCTTCTTTCTTCCTTGGGATAAACCAGTTCTGGGAATATCTATCAATCTCTTAATCATACAGAAAGTCTTGCTAGTTTTTGGTATTCTGTCTATTTTGATGGCCTTGCTGTCCAAGAAAGTCAGTCTCTTTGTTTTTGGATTGATCTGCTGTTTTTCTCTTTGGATTAATCTATTTATCCTATTTGCTATTTTGCCGATTTTTGGCAATTAAAGTATCATAAAAGTCAGAGAGGTTAGCTTGGAAACTAGCCTCTTTTTCCTTTTCAAAATGGGGATTCTTCCTTGAAAATAATCAGTAATTGTGCTAAAATTAAAAGAACATTCTAAAATATTCGGAATTTAAAGTAAGGAAAAACATGGCTAATATTTTAAAAACAATTATCGAAAATGATAAAGGAGAAATCCGTCGTCTGGAAAAGATGGCTGACAAGGTTTTCAAATACGAAGACCAAATGGCTGCTTTGACAGATGACCAACTAAAAGCAAAAACAGTTGAATTTAAAGAACGTTATCAAAATGGAGAATCACTGGATTCATTGCTTTATGAAGCATTTGCGGTTGTCCGTGAGGGTGCTAAACGTGTCCTAGGACTCTTCCCATATAAGGTTCAGGTCATGGGGGGAATCGTTCTTCACCATGGTGACGTGCCAGAAATGCGTACAGGGGAAGGGAAAACCTTGACTGCGACCATGCCCGTATACCTCAACGCCCTTTCAGGTAAAGGGGTTCACGTAGTTACGGTCAATGAATACCTGTCAGAACGTGACGCGACTGAGATGGGTGAATTGTACTCATGGCTTGGTTTGTCAGTAGGGATTAACTTGGCTGCTAAATCTCCAATGGAGAAAAAAGAAGCCTATGAGTGTGACATTACCTACTCAACCAACTCAGAAATCGGATTTGACTACCTTCGTGATAACATGGTCGTTCGTGCTGAAAACATGGTACAACGTCCGCTTAACTATGCCTTGGTCGATGAGGTTGACTCAATCTTGATTGACGAGGCCCGTACACCTTTGATCGTATCAGGTGCTAATGCGGTTGAAACCAGTCAGCTCTACCACATGGCAGACCACTATGTGAAATCTTTGGACAAAGACGACTACATCATCGATGTGCAGTCTAAGACTATTGGTTTGTCTGATTCAGGGATTGACAAGGCGGAAAGCTACTTCAAACTGGAAAATCTCTATGACATCGAAAACGTAGCTCTGACTCACTTTATCGATAACGCCCTTCGTGCCAACTACATCATGCTTCTCGATATTGACTATGTGGTGAGCGAAGAGCAAGAAATCTTGATTGTCGACCAATTTACAGGTCGTACCATGGAAGGTCGTCGTTATTCTGATGGATTGCACCAAGCCATTGAAGCTAAAGAAGGTGTGCCAATTCAGGATGAAACCAAGACATCTGCCTCAATCACTTACCAAAATCTTTTCCGTATGTACAAGAAATTGTCTGGTATGACGGGTACAGGTAAGACTGAGGAAGAAGAATTCCGTGAAATTTACAACATTCGTGTTATTCCAATCCCAACAAACCGTCCTGTTCAACGTATTGACCACTCAGACCTTCTTTATGCAAGTATCGAGGCTAAGTTTAAGGCGGTTGTCGAAGACGTTAAGGCTCGTTACCAAAAAGGTCAGCCTGTCTTGGTTGGTACAGTAGCGGTTGAAACCAGTGATTACATTTCTAAGAAATTGGTCGCAGCTGGCGTTCCTCACGAAGTATTGAATGCTAAAAACCACTATAAAGAAGCCCAAATCATCATGAATGCTGGTCAACGTGGTGCTGTTACCATCGCAACCAACATGGCCGGTCGTGGTACCGACATCAAGCTTGGTGAAGGGGTTCGCGAATTTGGAGGACTTTGTGTTATTGGTACAGAGCGTCATGAAAGCCGTCGTATCGATAACCAGCTTCGTGGACGTTCAGGTCGTCAAGGAGACCCAGGTGAGTCACAATTCTACCTATCTCTTGAAGATGATTTGATGAAACGTTTTGGTTCTGAACGCTTGAAGGGAATCTTTGAACGTCTCAACATGTCTGAAGAGGCGATTGAGTCTCGTATGTTGACACGTCAGGTTGAAGCGGCGCAAAAACGTGTCGAAGGAAATAACTACGATACCCGTAAACAAGTCCTTCAATACGATGATGTCATGCGTGAACAACGTGAGATTATCTACGCTCAACGTTACGACGTCATCACTGCAGATCGTGACTTGGCACCTGAAATTCAGGCTATGATCAAACGCACGATTGGTCGTGTCGTTGATGGTCATGCGCGTGCCAAACAAGATGAAAAACTAGAGGCAATTTTGAACTTTGCTAAGTACAACTTGCTTCCAGAAGATTCTATTACGATGGAAGATTTGTCTGGCTTGTCTGATAAGGCCATCAAGGAAGAGCTTTTCCAACGTGCCTTGCAAGTTTACGATAGTCAGGTTTCAAAACTACGCGATGAAGAAGCAGTTAAAGAATTCCAAAAAGTCTTGATTCTACGAGTGGTAGATAACAAGTGGACAGATCATATCGATGCCCTCGATCAACTGCGTAACGCGGTTGGACTTCGTGGCTATGCTCAGAACAATCCTGTTGTTGAGTATCAGGCAGAAGGTTTCCGTATGTTTAATGACATGATTGGTTCGATTGAGTTTGATGTGACACGCTTGATGATGAAAGCACAAATTCATGAACAAGAAAGACCACAAGCAGAACACCATATCAGTACAACAGCGACTCGCAATATCGCTGCCCACCAGGCAAATATGCCAGAAGATTTGGATTTGAGCCAAATTGGACGGAATGAACTTTGCCCATGTGGTTCTGGTAAGAAGTTTAAAAACTGTCACGGTAAAAGACAATAAAATGAGATAGTTTAGAAGCGGATACCTTGTGAAAAGTAAATTTTTACTTGGTATCCGTTTGCTTTATAAGGAGATGAGTTATGGTATTTACAGCAAAAAGTCCTAAAATTAATATTGAAGAAGTTCGTGCCTTATCAAAATTAGACGGCCAAGCTTTGGAGAGAAAATCACAGCGTGATCAAGAGCTAGAAGCCATTATACGTGGAGAAGACCAGCGGATTCTATTGGTAATCGGGCCATGCTCATCTGATAATGAAGAAGCTGTCCTTGAATACGCTAAGCGTTTGGCGGTCCTACAAGAAGAAGTGGCAGACCGTATCTTTATGGTTATGCGTGTTTATACTGCCAAACCCCGTACCAACGGAGATGGCTATAAGGGCTTGATTCACCAGCCTAACACGGCAGAAGCCCCTAGCCTCATCAACGGAATCAAAGCCGTTCGCCATCTTCACTATCGTGTTATCACGGAAACTGGTATGACAACAGCTGATGAAATGCTTTATCCTGAAAATCTGCCACTTGTAGATGATTTGATTTCTTATATGGCAGTTGGTGCCCGGTCGGTTGAAGATCAGCAACACCGCTTTGTGGCAAGTGGGGCAGACTTTGCGACTGGTTTTAAAAATCCAACCTCAGGAAATCTCAATGTTATGTTTAATGGGATTTATGCTGCTCAAAACAAACAAAGTTTCCTTTTCCTAGGAAAAGAAGTGGAAACAACTGGGAACCCGCTTTCGCATGCTATTCTTCGTGGAGCAATCAATGAGTATGGTAAGAATATTCCTAACTACTACTATGATAATTTGATGGATACTATTGCTCAATATGAGAAAATGGGCTTGGAAAATCCTTTTATCATCGTCGATACCAATCATGACAACTCTGGTAAGCAATACATGGATCAGATTCGAATTGTCCGCCAGACCTTGATTAACCGTGATTGGAATGAAAAAATCAAGCAGTATGTTCGTGGCTTTATGATTGAGTCTTATCTAGAAGACGGCCGTCAAAACGAACCGGAAGTATTTGGCAAGTCTATCACAGACCCTTGCCTTGGCTGGGAGAATACGGAAGTCCTCGTCAGAGAAATCTACCAAACGTTAGGAGAATAATATGGCATTTATTGAAAAAGGTCAAGAAATCGATATTGAAGCAATCAAGGCAGAAACCCAATTGTCTGCGGAAGCCTTGCGTCTAAAGGAGCGTCGTGATAGAGAATTGGCAGACATCATTTCAGGAGAAGATGACCGTATCCTTTTGGTGATTGGTCCTTGCTCTTCTGATAATGAAGAGGCTGTCTTGGAATATGCCCGTCGTTTATCTGCCTTGCAAAAGAAGGTGGCGGACAAGATTTTCATGGTTATGCGTGTTTATACAGCTAAACCTCGCACCAACGGAGACGGTTATAAAGGTTTGGTTCACCAACCAGATACTTCTAAGGCTCCAAGCCTGATTAACGGCTTGCAGGCTGTGCGCCAGTTGCACTACCGCGTGATTACAGAGACTGGTTTGACAACGGCAGATGAGATGCTTTATCCGTCAAATCTGGTCTTGGTAGATGATTTGGTCAGCTACCATGCTGTGGGGGCTCGTTCTGTGGAAGACCAAGAGCACCGTTTTGTGGCTTCAGGGATTGATGCACCAGTCGGGATGAAAAATCCAACTTCTGGAAATTTGGGTGTCATGTTTAATGGCATCTATGCCGCTCAAAATAAACAAACCTTCCTCTTTCATGGTCAAGAAGTTGAAACTTCAGGAAATCCTTTGGCCCACGTCATCCTTCGTGGTGCAGTCAATGAATATGGGAAAAATGAGCCTAACTTTTACTATGAAACCCTGCTAAATGCCATTGAGCGCTATGAAGCCATGGGACTTGAAAATCCCTTTATCCTCATTGATACCAACCATGATAACTCAGGCAAGCAATATATGGAGCAGATTCGAATTGTTCGTCAGACATTGCAAAATCGTGACTGGAATGAGAAAATTAAAAAGACGGTTCGAGGATTTATGATTGAATCTTACCTAGCAGATGGTCGTCAAAACCAACCAGAGGTCTTTGGTTGCTCTATTACGGATCCTTGTCTAGGTTGGGAAAATACAGAGGCCTTGGTAGAAGAGATTTACGCTACCTTGACAAAATAAGTGAAAAGGATGGAGTTGGGGAATCTCAACTCCTTTTGATGAGAATGATAGTTGGACACGGAATTGACATAGAAGAATTAGCTTCGATAGAAAGCGCAGTTACACGACATGAAGGCTTTGCTAAGCGCGTGCTGACCGCTAAGGAAATGGAACGGTTTAACAGTCTTAAAGGGCGCAGGCAAATCGAATATTTGGCTGGTCGCTGGTCGGCTAAGGAGGCCTTTTCCAAGGCTCTGGGAACGGGTATTGGCAAGCTCGGTTTTCAGGATTTGGAAGTCTTGAATAATGAACGCGGGGCGCCTTATTTTAGTCAGGCACCATTTTCAGGAAAGATTTGGCTATCTATCAGCCACACCGATCAGTTTGTGACAGCCAGTGTCATTTTGGAGGAAAATCATGAAAGCTAGTCCACATAGACCAACCAAGGCTCTGATTCATCTGGGAGCTATTCGACAAAATATTCAGCAAATGGGGGCTCATATCCCTCAAGGAACGCTCAAGTGGGCAGTGGTCAAGGCCAATGCTTATGGTCATGGAGCTGTTGCCGTTTCCAAGGCGATTCAAGATGATGTTGATGGTTTTTGCGTTTCCAATATCGATGAAGCTATTGAACTCAGACAGGCTGGACTCAGCAAACGAATCCTCATTTTAGGAGTTTCTGAAATCGAAGCTGTTTCTCTTGCTAAAGAATACGATATCACCTTGACTGTGGCTGGACTGGAGTGGATTCAATTACTCTTAGATAAGGAAGCAGACCTAACTGGATTGACAGTCCACCTCAAGATTGATTCAGGAATGGGACGGATTGGTTTTCGAGAGGCCAGTGAAGCTGAGCAGGTTCAAGACTTGCTCAGACAACACGGTGTTCGTGTTGAAGGAATCTTTACCCACTTTGCTACTGCTGATGAGGAATCAGATGACTATTTTAATGAGCAGTTGGAACGGTTTAAAACTATTTTGGCTAGTATGAAGGAAGTGCCAGAGCTGGTTCATGCCAGCAACTCGGCAACGACCCTCTGGCATGCAGAGACTATTTTCAATGCGGTTCGTATGGGAGATGCCATGTATGGCCTGAATCCTAGCGGAGCGGTCTTGGACTTACCTTATGACTTGAAACCAGCCTTGACCTTGGAATCTGCTCTGGTTCATGTCAAGACAGTTCCAGCTGGATCTTGCATGGGCTACGGAGCGACATATCAAGCGGATAGTGAGCAAGTCATCGCGACGGTGCCAATCGGCTATGCAGATGGATGGACACGAGATATGCAAAATTTCGCTGTCTTGGTAGATGGCCAAGCTTGCCCAATCGTTGGGCGGGTTTCGATGGACCAAATCACCATTCGCTTGCCTAAGATTTATCCGCTAGGAACAAAAGTAACCTTAATTGGTTCTAACGGAGGCAAGGAAATCACTGCAACTCAGGTAGCGACCTACCGCGGCACTATTAACTATGAGGTGGTTTGTCTTCTCAGCGACCGCATTCCGAGAGAATATTATTAGAAAAGAAAGGAGTGGAGCATGAATCTACATCAACCCTTGCATGTCTTACCTGGTGTGGGACCAAAGTCAGCAGAAAAATACGCCAAACTAGGAATTGAAAACTTGCAAGACCTCTTGCTCTACTTTCCTTTCCGTTATGAAGATTTCAAGACCAAGCAGGTTTTGGAGTTGGAAGATGGTGAAAAGGCGGTTCTGTCTGGTCAAGTCGTGACTCCTGCTAGTGTCCAGTATTATGGTTTCAAGCGCAATCGACTGCGCTTTAGCATCAAGCAAGGAGAAGTTGTTTTTGCGGTGAACTTCTTTAACCAGCCCTATCTAGCAGATAAGATAGAGTTGGGAGCAACTCTTGCCGTCTTTGGAAAATGGGACCGTGCCAAGGCTAGTTTGACTGGGATGAAGGTCCTGGCTCAGGTGGAAGATGACCTCCAACCTGTCTATCGCTTGGCTCAGGGAATCAGTCAGGCCAGTCTGGTCAAAGTTATCAAGACAGCCTTTGATCAGGGATTGGACCTCTTGATAGAGGAAAATCTTCCCCAGTCTTTGCTGGACAAATACAAACTCATGTCCCGTTGTCAGGCCGTTCGTGCCATGCATTTTCCTAAGGATTTGGGAGAATACAAGCAGGCCCTTCGCCGTATCAAGTTTGAGGAACTCTTTTATTTCCAAATGCAATTGCAGACGCTCAAGTCTGAAAATAGAGTTCAAGGAAGCGGTCTGGTTCTGAACTGGTCTCAGGAAAAGGTGACAGCTGTCAAAGAAAGCTTGCCTTTTGCCCTGACCCCAGCTCAAGAAAAAAGTTTGCAGGAAATTTTGACCGACATGAAGTCCGACCACCACATGAATCGTCTCCTACAAGGGGATGTGGGGAGCGGAAAAACAGTAGTTGCTGGCTTGGCTATGTTTGCGGCAGTGACAGCTGGTTACCAAGCAGCTCTCATGGTGCCAACAGAAATCCTCGCAGAGCAACATTTTGAGAGTTTGAAGGGGCTTTTTCCAGACTTGAAATTAGCTCTCTTGACAGGTTCTTTGAAGTCGGCAGAAAAAAGAGAAGTCTTGGACACCATTGCCAAGGGTGAGGCTGATTTGATTATCGGAACCCACGCTCTGATACAAGATGGAGTGGATTATGCTCGTCTTGGCTTGATTATCATCGATGAGCAGCACCGTTTTGGTGTGGGGCAAAGGCGGATTTTACGGGAAAAAGGCGACAATCCAGATGTCCTCATGATGACAGCGACTCCCATCCCACGAACCTTGGCCATCACAGCCTTTGGCGATATGGATGTTTCCATTATTGACCAGATGCCAGCAGGACGGAAGCCTATTGTGACACGTTGGATTAAACATGAGCAACTGCCTCAGGTCTTGACTTGGTTAGAGGGGGAAATCCAAAAAGGTTCTCAAGCCTATGTCATCTCTCCCTTGATTGAAGAATCAGAAGCTCTGGATTTGAAAAATGCCATTGCCTTATCAGAAGAGTTGACGGCTCATTTTGCTGGCAAGGCAGAGGTGGCTCTTCTACATGGTAAGATGAAGAGTGATGAAAAAGACCAGATTATGCAGGAGTTCAAGGAGAGAAAAACGGATATTCTGGTTTCGACGACGGTTATCGAGGTTGGGGTTAATGTTCCCAATGCGACAGTTATGATCATCATGGATGCTGATCGTTTCGGTCTCAGCCAGCTTCACCAGCTTAGAGGTCGTGTCGGTCGGGGAGATAAGCAGTCCTATGCTGTTCTCGTTGCCAATCCCAAGACTGATTCTGGGAAAGACCGCATGCGTATCATGACAGAAACGACCAATGGATTTGTCCTTGCGGAGGAAGATTTAAAAATGCGTGGTTCTGGTGAGATTTTTGGAACCAGACAGTCAGGACTCCCAGAGTTTCAAGTAGCTGATATTATCGAAGATTTTCCGATTTTAGAAGAAGCCAGAAAAGTTGCTAGCTACATTAGTTCGATAGAAGCTTGGCAAGAGGATCCAGAGTGGCGCATGATTGCCCTTCATTTGGAAAAGAAAGAACATCTAGATTAAGCTTTCTCTAAGGAAAACTTAAGCTAGCTTTCAGGTTTGGCCCTTATACTAGAGTCATCAAAAAGAAACGAGGACTCTCAGATGACAGTAACGATTAAAGTAAATTACCAAACTACTTTCCAAAAGAAGGAAGCAACAAAATAAGATTGAATAGGAGAAAAAGGGCGGAAATGCTCTTTTTTTGTTTCTAAAAGCACAATTTATTGAATCTAAAATAGCACACTGCGGATTCTAAAAAATTTCTATAAATTATAGTAGATTGAATCAGAAATAGTCCACCGAGTTTTCTAAAACATTGCTAGAAATTAGCTTGAATTCAGCAATCAATTTGTTCAGTTTTTATTTCATTTAACTATAATTTGACTTTCCTAATTTCTTTGTTCATATCTTATTTCAATACACTATATCTTACTATTTCAGAGTCCACATCTAGCATAACTAAAAAAACAGATTCTTCCATCTATTACGGAAAAATCTGTCATTGATTTAATGATTTACAAAAACTCCAACCACGGCTTGCGAATCCTATCTTTGCTGGTTTCTCTGTATTTGTTAGGTATTATTCATGATGGTTCTTCAATAGCGCTTCAAACTCTGCTACTGACATACCCAGTTGCTGACTCGCAACCTCCGAAGTCAGAAGACCTTGACGAACCATATCTAGGAAAGCAAAGACTCTTCCTTCAACTTTCCCACGCTCTAGGCCTTTTTCTTCGGCTCGTTCCAAGGCATATTCCTGTGCTAACAAGGCTTGTTCTTCGCGCATACGTAGTTGACTAAACATTTTCCTGTCCTCCTCGGACCAGCTCTTGTAGTCCAGCAGTTGGTCTGCTTGGCTGATGGCTCGCTCGGGTTCTTGGGTAAAGGGCTTATTACCAAAAAACTCCAACCAGGGCTTGCGAACCTTGTCTTTGCTGGTTTCTCTGTATTTTTTTAATTCTAAGAATGCCATCTTGACTAGGTGGTTTTCTTGACCGTTATTGGTGATGGTCTTTCAATAGCGTCTCAAATTCAGCAATTGATATACCTAATTGCTGAATTGCTATCTCGGAAGTCAGAAGGCCTTGACAGACCATATCCAGAAAGGCAAAAAGTTTCCCTTCAACTTTTCCTCGTTCAAGTCCACGTTCTAACCCTTGTTCAATACCTTCTGCACGACCACGTTCCAACCCCTGTTCAATACCTTCTGCCCTAGCAGTTTCCAAGGCATATTCCTGTGCTAACAAGGCTTGTTCTTCGCGCATACGTAGTTGACTAAACATTTTCCTGTCCTCCTCGGACCAGCTCTTGTAGTCCAGCAGTTGGTCTGCTTGGCTGATGGCTCGCTCGGGTTCCTGGGTAAAAGGTTTATTCCCGAAAAACTCCAACCACGGCTTGCGAATCCTATCTTTGCTGGTTTCTCTGTATTTTTTTAATTCCAAGAATGCCATCTTGACTAGATGATGTTCTTGTCCATTGTTTGTGATAGTTAAGACTTCACCTGTCGTGTCCTCTCGCATACTAAAGCTATGAAAAGCCAAGTCATCTGAGAAGTAGTTGCTATCCACGATTGCGATAGCGTAGACTGGTGCGATGTGTTTATAACTCTGGTGAGTATTGCCTTCTTGCTGGCGAATTTTTTCAAGATTTTGATTGACCTGACTACACAGGTAAGCCCACAGGCGATTGATGAAAAAATTCTGATGATGTACCTGAATCTCAATGATTACTTGTGTTCCATTGTCTAACTCTGCCAAGACGTCTATACTGGTATAGAAATCCTGCGCCGAGTACGGCAGGGAAGGCAAGACGTGAATATTGCTTCCCTCTAAAATAGTTACATTTTTGGCTGGTAAGTCCAGCATATCGCGAATAAATTGACAAGTGATTTCTGGATTGCTAAAGATTTTCTTAGCAACCAAGTCATTGGTTGGGCTGATGCCCGGATGTCTGAGAATCATCCATTCCCTCCTTCTATTATACCATATTTTAAAATCTAATTTTGCTAGATTCGATGGTTCTATCTATTTATTCGGAAAAAAGAGGATAAATGAAATAAAAAATAAGAACAGCGGATAAGCAATAAATTTTAAGATTATCTGTCTTCTCCGCTTATCTGATAATAAATAAGGTTCGCAAGGTAGCCTTTTCTCTCTACAGCATTGGTAATAGTCTTTAGATAGGACATTCCAGCCTTCTCCATGACATGACCTGAAGCTGGATTGAGACTAGCATATCGTGCTCTAACATTTTGAAAACCTGCTTGAGTAAAACAAAAGACCAAGACAGCTTTCAAGGCCTCCGTCATCATACCATGACCCCAGTACTTCTTGCCTAACACATAGCCAATTTCACAAGAAGAATTGTTCTCATCTATTGCAACGATGCTGATATCTCCTATCACTTGCTCTGGGTTTTCTTTGAGGTAAATGGCCCATTTGTAATAGTTGGGATTGGCATAGGAAGCAACCCAATTACGAATCGAGTTTCGAGTGACCTCAACATCAGGATGGGGATTCCAAGTAACATAGGTCAGATTCTCAGCAGACGAAGCCCAATTTTGAAACATGTCTTCCGCATCACTCTCCACAAATCTTCTCAAGATTAAACGGTTTGTCTGTAATATTTGCGTACCTATTGCTTTCATGATGTTACCTCGCTTTCTGGTGTGTGATTCTCTATTCAATATCCATTGAAACTATAGTATATCGAGATAAGCTGTAGACAAATCAACTGGGGCATTTACATTAATTTCTAAAAATACTTTAGAAGTTAATTGGTACTATTCTAGATTCAATTTATTAGACTTTCAGTCAGTAGGTTTGAAGAAAAAAATCTAAATTCACTTTCTATTTACCCTTCTTTCTTGCATTGCTTCCCAAGATATGCTACAGTTGTGGTAGCGATTACAAAATATAAGGAGCATGTTATGAAAAATTTAGCTTTATTAGAAGAGATTAAGACTTATCTAGGAAGGGATGAGGTTCCAGAGGACTTTGATGCTTTCTGGGATGAGGAAGTGAAAAAAGTTTCCACGCTTCCAGCCTACCAGTTGGAGGAAAGAGATTTTCACATCCCTCAAGTCAAGTGCTATGAGTTGACATTTGAAGGAACCAATGAAGGTAAGGTCTATGCACGTGTCGTCCTTCCAAAAAGTGAGGATAAAGTTCCAATGATTTTCCATTTCCATGGTTATATGGGACGTGGTTGGGATTGGGCCGACATGCTGGCTTTCACCGTAGCTGGTTACGGTGTTGTTTCCATGGATGTGCGGGGTCAGTCAGGTTACTCACAAGATGGTTTGCGTTCTCCTCTAGGAAATACAGTTAAGGGGCATATTATCCGTGGTGCTGTGGAAGGTCGTGACCACCTCTTTTATAAGGATGTTTATCTGGATATTTACCAGTTGATTGAAATTGTTGCCACTCTGCCTCAGGTGGATGAGAAGCGCCTTTCTAGCTATGGTGCTTCTCAAGGTGGTGCTCTAGCCTTGGTTGCAGCGGCGCTCAATCCTCGAATTCAGAAAACAGTTGCCATTTATCCCTTCTTGTCAGACTTCAGACGAGTGCTTGAGATTGGTAATACCAGTGAGGCTTACGATGAACTTTTCCGTTATTTCAAGTTTCACGACCCCTTCCATGAAACTGAGGAGGAAATCATGGCGACCCTGGCCTATATTGATGTCAAAAATCTTGCCCATCGTATCCAAGCTGAGGTTAAGATGATTACGGGCTTGGACGACGATGTTTGTTATCCCATTACCCAGTTTGCGATTTACAATCGTTTGACCTGCGATAAGGCTTATCGCATCATGCCTGAGTATGCTCATGAAGCCATGAATGTCTTTGTCAATGACCAGGTTTATAACTGGCTTTGTGGTAGTGAGATTCCTTTTAAATATGTGAAGTGATGAATGAGAGAGCCTAGTAGCTCTCTTTTTGTATATGGAAATTGAAAGTACTTTCAAAAAAACCAGAAAAGCAAAATATTTCTAAAAATAGAATCTATTATAGATCAACATAGAGAGAAACATATTATTTTATTGTATAATAAATAAAAGTCTAGATTTTAAGAAATAAAAAAATTACTTAGGGAGTTATGTATTAATTGAGAATAATAAATTGCATTAATTAGATTACTTTCTTATTTTAATTTTTCAACTAATTAAAAAATTTTAACCAAAAAGGAAAGCGCTTACTAAAAGCGTAGGAGGAGTCATATGAGTCAAAGTTTTCTTAATCGTAAAAACCGATATGGTATTAGAAAATTTACTATTGGGGTTGCTTCGGTAGTTATTGGATCAGTTTTATTTGGTATTACGCCGGTTTTAGCACAAGAAACTATAACTAATATTGATGTAAGAAAGGTAGAAACTCCTTTAGAAAGTGGAGCGTCAGTATCAGAATCTGTAAGTGAGGTAGTTTCTGGTGGACTAAATCAACTAGATAAGGATTTAGTAGGCAGATTAGCTTCAGCAACTGACAATGGAGTTGAAGTTAACAAAGAAAGCTTGAAAAAAGAGACACCAACTGACCAAGGAGGAAATTCTGAAAATGTTCCAGCAGAGCCCAATGCAGGAAGAGGAGACAAGTCAGAGAATCTCCCAGAAGAAACTGAAAGTACAGATGACACTGTTCTTCCTCCGCGTGATTACTTTGCTAGAGATGTGAAGAATGTTGGAACTGTATTTGAAAAAGAAGACCTTGCTACGAATGCTGGAAATGGGCAAAGACTGGACTTAGCAGAAGAATTAGATAAGTTAAAACATCTTCAAAATGCGACTATTCATATGGAGTTTAAACCAGATGCTAACGCTCCGCAATTCTATAATCTCTTTTCTGTATCAAGTGATAAGAAAAGAGACGAGTATTTCAGTATGTCTGTTAATAAAGGTACTGCAATGGTCGAAGCACGAGGAGCTGATGGAAACCATTTCTATGGAAGTTATTCAGATGCACCACTTAAAGTAAAATCAGGTCAATGGAATTCGGTTACTTTCACAGTGGAAAGACCGAATGCAGATCAACCAAATGGACAAGTTCGTCTATATGTCAATGGACTATTATCTAGAACGAATACAAAATCTGGTCGTTTTATTAAAGATATGCCAGATGTTAATAAGATTCAGATTGGTGCTACTAGAAGAGCGAACCAAACAATGTGGGGATCAAATCTTCAGGTTCGTAATCTAACCGTATATGATCGTGCTTTAACACCTGAAGAAGTTAAAACACGTAGTCAGTTATTTGAGCGGGCAGATTTAGTCAAAAAGTTACCTGAAGGTGCTCAAGTTACTGACAAAAAAGATGTTTTTGAAAGTGGGAGAAATAACCAGCCAAATAGTGAAGGAATTAAAAGTTATCGAATTCCAGCTTTGCTGAAAACGGATAAAGGAACCTTACTTGCTGCTGGAGATGAACGCCGTCTACATCATCTTGATTATGGTGATATCGGCATGGTAGTTCGCCGTAGTCAGGATAACGGACAGACATGGGGAGATAAAATTACGATTTCTAACCTTCGTGATAATCCAGAAGCTAAGGATGCAGCTGCACCATCGCCCCTTAATATTGATATGGTTTTGGTTCAAGATCCAATAACAAAACGAATTTTCTCAGTTTATGATATGTTTCCAGAAGGGCGAGCAGTTTTTGGTATGCCAGATCACCCAGAAAAGGCTTATGAACAGATAGGAGATAAAACTTATCAGATTCTCTATAAACAGGGAGAAACAAGTCATTATACCCTAAGAGAGAACGGAGAGATTTTCAATTCACAAAACCAAAAAACAAACTACCGAGTTGTAGTAAATCCAACAGAGGCTGGCTATAGAGATAAAGGAAATCTTTATAAAGATAAAGAACTGGTTGGAAATATTTACTTTAAGTCAAGTGCTAAAAATCCATTTAGAGTAGCCAATACAAGCTATTTGTGGATGTCTTATAGTGATGATGATGGGCAGACCTGGTCTGCACCGAAAGATATCACACCAGGTATTCGTCAAGATTGGATGAAATTCCTTGGAACAGGTCCTGGAACGGGTATTGTATTACGCACAGGTGAGCACAAGGGGCGGATATTAGTACCTGCTTATACAACAAATAGTGTTTCACATTTAGGTGGTTCTCAATCTTCCTTATACAACAAATAGTGTTTCACATTTAGGTGGTTCTCAATCTTCTCGTTTGATTTACTCAGATGATCATGGAGTAACCTGGCATGCTGGAGAAGCACCAAATGATAATCGACCTGTAGGAAACAAGACTATTCATTCATCTAACATGAATAATGGTGGTGCGCAAAATACAGAATCAACCGTACTTCAATTAAATAATGGAGATGTTAAACTCTTCATGCGTGGCTTAACTGGAGATCTTCAAGTTGCTACTAGTAAAGATGGTGGGGTCACTTGGGAGAAAACAATCAAACGTTATCCAGAAGTAAAAGATGCCTACGTACAAATGTCAGCTATTCATACGATGCATGATGGGAAAGAGTACATTCTTCTTAGCAATGCTGCTGGACCAGGTCGCGAACGAAAAGATGGTTTAGTCCATTTGGCACGTGTTGAGAAGAACGGCGAATTAACTTGGTTGAAACATAATCTGATTCAAGGCGGTGAATTTGCTTATAATTCACTACAAGAATTAGGGAACGGTGAGTATGGTTTGTTGTATGAACATAGGGAAAATGGCCAAAACTACTATACCTTATCATATAAAAAATTCAATTGGGATTTTGTGAGCAAAGATTTTCTTTCTCCAACAGAAGCAAGAGTAAATCAAGTTCTCGAAATGGGACAAGGGGTTATTGGGCTTGAGTTTGATTCAGAAGTTTTGGTAAATCAAGCACCTACTTTGCGATTAGCTAATGGAAGTACCGCGGTCTTCATGACTCAGTATGATTCGAAAACTCTTTTATTTGCGGCAAATAAGAAAGATGTCGGTCAGGAAATTACAGGTATGGTTGACGGTAGTATTGAAAGTATACATAATTTGACAGTCAACCTTGCTGGAGCAGGAATTCCTGGCGGAATAAATGCAGTGGAGAGTGCTATTCATGGTATCAAAGACTATACAGGTGACTTGGGGACATCTGGTGAAGAAGTGACACCGACAGTAGAAGTATCTGACTTCGTAGGCGGAGTAAATGGCGCGTCACTTGTTGCAGAAGTTCCAGATTACCAAGGTCTTCTATCAACAGTAGGTGAAGAATCAGCACCAAAAGTAGAACACCCTGAGTTTACAGGTGGAGTCAATTCTGCACTTGCTCTTTTTGAGGAAAAAGAGGATTATCGTGGTGGAGTAAATGCAGTAGCTAGTGCTGTTTATGATATAGAAGATTATACAGGATCATTAGCTACAGCAGGAGATTCTGTAGTAAAATCTACTGATAAACAAGTAGATAATAGAGAAAGTGAAAATGAAGCAAACTCTACCCAAGTTATACCACGTCTTACTAGTTCCCAACGTATTTTCAAAAATGGAGTAGGAAGTGTTCAGATTCAAGCTTCAGAAGAAGTATTAAAGAATGTTAAAGATGTTCAGATTCAAGAAGTTAGAGTCAGTGCTTTAAGTTCATTGAACTATAAAGCATATGATATCCAATTGAAGGATGCAAATGGCCGATATGTTCAACCTAAGGGGAAAGTCCTTGTTACTTTTGCTACGGATCAGTCTGTTGAAAATGTTTATTATGTTGATTCAGAAGGAAACTTACATTCTCTCGAGTTCGTACAAAAAGATGGAAAGGTCAATTTCGAGACAAATCATTTTAGTATCTATGCTATGACTTTCCGACTCTCTGTCAATAATCTAGCACTTGATAATGTTACAAAAGATAAAAAAGAAGAGGAGATTGCACCATCACCTAAATTGTTATCTACAAATCAACACTCAGAATCAAACCAATTAGAGAATAGAGTAAGTAACAATGAACAAACTATGTTACCAAATACAGGTGAGTCTGCTTCATTATTAACAATCTTATTTGGTTTTGTAGGAGTGTTTCTTGGAGCAATGATTTTTTATAATCGAAAAGACAGTTAATTTGTCTTCAGTTGTTCTTTGAACTTTTATGTTCATATAAAATAAACCAGTCTAGAGTCCTGAAAAATGTGGGAATTCTAGACTGGTTTTATTGATATAGAAGTTTATAATAAGATTCGTAATTGTGAGTAATAGATACGGATATTTATGTTATCTGAAACTACTTTCAGAAACAGCTGTTCTATAAAATACTTTTGAAACTGGAATCTATCCTACCACAAACTCTTGAAAGCGTTTTATTTTTAAGATATAATAATCTCATAGAAACAAAGAAAAAGGAAAAGGAGGACAGAGGATGCCACAGATTAGCAAAGAAGCCTTGATTGAGCAAATCAAAGATGGAATCATCGTTTCTTGTCAGGCTCTTCCTCATGAACCGCTTTATACAGAAGCGGGAGGGGTGATTCCCTTGCTGGTCAAAGCGGCTGAGCAAGGTGGAGCAGTCGGTATCCGAGCCAATAGTGTTCGCGATATCAAGGAAATCAAGGAAGTCACCAAACTTCCGATTATTGGGATAATCAAACGAGATTATCCGCCGCAAGAACCCTTCATCACGGCTACCATGAAAGAAGTTGATGAATTGGCAGAACTGGACATCGAGGTGATTGCTCTGGATTGTACCAAGCGTGAACGCTACGATGGCTTGGAAATTCAAGAGTTCATTCGTCAGGTTAAGGAGAAATATCCTAACCAGCTCTTGATGGCGGACACCAGTACTTTTGAAGAAGGATTGGCAGCGGTCGAAGCAGGAATTGACTTTGTCGGAACAACCTTGTCAGGATACACATCCTACAGTCCAAAAGTAGACGGTCCAGATTTTGAACTCATCAAAAAACTCTGCGATGCAGGTGTAGATGTCATTGCAGAAGGGAAAATTCATACACCAGAACAAGCCAAACAAATCCTTGAATATGGAGTGCGAGGCATCGTTGTTGGTGGCGCTATTACTAGACCAAAAGAGATTACGGAACGCTTTGTTGCTGGTCTCAAATAACACAATCTTAAAAAAGAGGAGAGTGGTGGATGAGTAGGATGAAATGAAATCGCATACAAGAAATAAAGAACTCATTATCCAAGTTGGATACGCTTATTACATAGGAGAATACAAATGAAATTTAGAAAATTAGCTTGTACAGTACTTGCGAGTGCTGCGGTTCTTGGTCTTGCTGCTTGTGGCAATTCTGGCGGAAGTAAAGATGCTGCCAAATCAGGTGGTGACGGTGCCAAAACAGAAATCACTTGGTGGGCATTCCCAGTCTTCACACAAGAAAAAACTGGTGACGGTGTTGGAACATATGAAAAATCAATCATCGAAGCTTTTGAAAAAGCAAATCCAGATGTAAAAGTGAAATTGGAAACCATTGACTTCAAGTCAGGTCCAGAAAAAATCACTACAGCTATCGAAGCAGGTACAGCTCCAGACGTACTTTTTGACGCACCAGGACGTATCATCCAATACGGTAAAAATGGTAAATTGGCTGAGTTGAACGACCTCTTCACAGATGAATTTGTTAAAGATGTCAATAACGAAAACATCGTACAAGCAAGTAAAGCTGGAGACAAGGCTTACATGTATCCAATTAGTTCTGCCCCATTCTACATGGCAATGAACAAGAAAATGCTAGAAGATGCTGGAGTGGCAAACCTTGTAAAAGAAGGTTGGACAACAGATGATTTTGAAAAAGTATTGAAAGCACTTAAAGACAAGGGTTACACACCAGGTTCATTGTTCAGTTCTGGTCAAGGGGGAGACCAAGGAACACGTGCCTTTATCTCTAACCTTTATAGCGGTTCTGTAACAGATGAAAAAGTTAGCAAATATACAACTGATGATCCTAAATTCGTCAAAGGTCTTGAAAAAGCAACTAGCTGGATTAAAGACAATTTGCTCAATAATGGTTCACAATTTGACGGTGGAGCAGATATCCAAAACTTTGCCAACGGTCAAACATCTTACACAATCCTTTGGGCACCAGCTCAAAATGGTATCCAAGCTAAACTGTTAGAAGCAAGTAAGGTAGAAGTGGTAGAAGTACCATTCCCATCAGACGAAGGTAAGCCAGCTCTTGAATACCTTGTAAACGGATTTGCAGTATTCAACAATAAAGACGACAAGAAAGTTGCTGCATCTAAGAAATTCGTTCAATTCATCGCGGATGACAAAGAATGGGGTCCAAAAGACGTTGTTCGTACAGGTGCCTTCCCAGTTCGTACATCATTTGGAAAACTTTATGATGACAAACGCATGGAAACAATCAGTGGTTGGACTAAGTACTACTCACCATACTACAACACTATTGATGGATTTGCTGAAATGAGAACACTTTGGTTCCCAATGTTGCAATCTGTATCAAATGGTGACGAAAAACCAGCGGACGCTTTGAAAGCCTTCACTGAAAAAGCGAACGAAACAATTAAAAAAGCTATGAAACAATAAGCACTAAATCAGATTGATCCCTCCCTTTTCCCTGTGCATAGTCTATGTAAGAAAAGGGAGGATTTTGTTTGAAATGTAAGGAACTGTCACGAAATTAAAATGAAGTTCTTACATAAGCGAATCTTAAAAAATTTCATTTTGATTTTAAAACAGTTCAAGAAAGTCAAAAAATTATATTTGAAAGAGAGGTGCCGACTGTGAAAGTCAATAAAATTCGTATGCGGGAAACAGTGATTTCCTATGCTTTCCTAGCACCAGTATTATTCTTCTTTGTCATCTTTGTATTGGCTCCTATGATTATGGGATTCATTACAAGTTTCTTTAACTACTCAATGACGAAATTTGAGTTTGTGGGCTTGGACAACTATGTTCGCATGTTTAAAGACCCTGTCTTTATGAAGTCTTTGATCAATACCGTGATTCTGGTTATTGGATCTGTACCAGTTGTTGTTCTGTTCTCACTCTTTGTAGCATCTCAGACCTATCATCAAAATGCCATTGCCAGATCCTTCTACCGTTTTGTCTTCTTCCTACCTGTTGTAACAGGTAGTGTTGCCGTAACAGTTGTATGGAAATGGATTTATGACCCACTATCAGGGATTCTAAACTTTGTCCTCAAGTCAAGTCATATCATCAGCCAGAACATTTCTTGGTTGGGAGATAAAAACTGGGCTTTGATGGCGATTATGATTATTCTCTTGACAACTTCAGTTGGTCAACCGATTATCCTTTATATCGCTGCTATGGGGAATATTGACAATTCACTGGTTGAAGCGGCGCGTGTTGACGGTGCAACTGAGTTTCAAGTCTTCTGGAAGATTAAATGGCCTAGCCTCCTTCCAACAACCCTTTACATCGCAATCATTACAACAATCAACTCATTCCAGTGTTTCGCCTTGATTCAGCTTTTGACATCTGGTGGTCCAAACTACTCAACAAGTACACTTATGTACTACCTTTACGAAAAAGCCTTCCAATTGACAGAATACGGTTATGCAAACACAATTGGTGTCTTCTTGGCAGTCATGATTGCGATCGTAAGCTTTGTTCAATTTAAAGTACTTGGAAATGACGTAGAATACTAAAGAAAGGAGACAGCTATGCAATCTACAGAAAAAAAACCATTAACAGCCTTTACTGTTATTTCAACAATCATTTTGCTCTTGTTGACTGTGCTGTTCATCTTTCCATTCTACTGGATTTTGACAGGGGCATTCAAATCACAACCTGATACAATCGTTATTCCTCCTCAGTGGTTCCCTAAAATGCCAACCATGGAAAACTTCCAACAACTCATGGTGCAAAACCCTGCTATGCAGTGGATGTGGAACTCTGTGTTTATCTCATTGGTAACCATGTTTTTGGTCTGTGCGACCTCTTCTCTAGCAGGTTATGTATTGGCTAAAAAACGTTTCTATGGTCAACGTATTCTATTTGCCATCTTCATCGCTGCTATGGCTCTTCCAAAACAAGTTGTCCTTGTGCCATTGGTACGTATCGTCAACTTCATGGGAATCCATGATACTCTTTGGGCAGTTATCTTGCCTTTGATTGGATGGCCGTTTGGTGTCTTCCTCATGAAACAATTCAGCGAAAACATCCCAACAGAGTTGCTTGAATCAGCTAAAATTGACGGTTGTGGTGAGATTCGTACTTTCTGGAGCGTAGCCTTCCCAATTGTGAAACCAGGATTTGCAGCCCTTGCAATCTTCACCTTCATCAATACATGGAACGACTACTTCATGCAGTTGGTTATGTTGACTTCACGTCAAAACTTGACTATCTCACTCGGGGTTGCAACCATGCAGGCCGAAATGGCAACCAACTATGGTTTGATCATGGCAGGTGCAGCTCTTGCTGCTGTGCCAATCGTAACAGTCTTCCTAGTCTTCCAAAAATCCTTCACTCAGGGTATTACTATGGGAGCGGTCAAAGGTTAAGAAACGATTTCTTTTACAGTATCAATTGGCTATTGCTAGCACTATCTAAAAGCCTCCGACAGTAAATGACACTGTTGGAGGTGTTAGTTTTAATCGCTTAATGACGATTTTTAAAGGAGAAAATAATGATTTTTGACGATTTGAAAAATATTAGCTTTTATAAAGGAATTCATCCCAATCTTGACAAGGCAATTGATTATCTTTATGAACATCGTAAAGATTCATTCGAGTTAGGAAAATATGATATTGATGGAGACAAGGTCTTTCTAGTTGTTCAAGAAAATGTCCTAAATAAAGCTGAAAATGACCAGTTTGAACATCACAAGAACTATGCAGACTTGCATTTGTTGGTAGAAGGGCATGAATATTCGAGCTACGGTTCACGTATCAAAGATGAAGCAGTAGCATTTGACGAAGCAAGTGATATTGGTTTTGTCCATTGTCATGAACACTACCCACTCTTGTTGGGTTATCACAATTTTGCGATTTTCTTCCCAGGAGAGCCACATCAACCAAATGGTTATGCAGGTATGGAAGATCAAGTTCGCAAGTATTTGTTTAAAGTTTTAATTGATTAGAATGATCAGCAGAGATAGCTGATGACTATCTTACTAAGCACTTTTGAAAATTGAGTTTAAGAGTTGAATCTTATCAATTGATAAATCGGAATGATTTAGCAAGTGATATAAATTAAATTATAGGGGGAGCAAACATGTCACAAAAAGGAAGAAGTCTCATCAAGGCTGCATTTGATACAGATAATTTTCTAATGCGAATTAGTGAGAAGGTTTTAGATATTGTAACAGTCAATCTTCTCTTTGTAGTAACTTGTTTGCCAATCGTAACGATTGGAGTGGCTAAAATCAGCCTCTACGAGACCATGTTCGAAGTTAAGAAGAGCAGACGTGTTCCAGTTTTTAGAACCTATCTAAGAGTTTTCAGGCAAAATCTGAAACTAGGTTTTCAGTTGGGGATGTTAGAATTAGGAATTGTGTTTCTTACCCTTTCAGATCTCTATCTTTTCTGGGGTCAAACAGCTCTGCCCTTCCAATTGCTGAAAGCTATTTGTCTAGGCATTCTGATTTTCCTTACCATTGTGATGTTGGCTAGCTATCCAATCGCTGCGCGCTATGACCTATCTTGGAAAGAAATTCTTCAAAAAGGATTGATGTTGGCTAGTTTTAATGCTCCTTGGTTTATCTTGATGATTGCAATTATCTTTTTGATTTTGATGATTCTATATCTATCAGCCTTTACCCTTCTATTGGGAGGATCAGCTTTTATTCTCTTTGGTTTTGGATTTCTTGCTTTTTTACAAGTGGGAGTGATGGAAAAGCTATTTGCTAAGTATGAGTAAGGGGTGTAATTATTTCTGAAACTACTTTCAAACGCTCCAAACGCTATTCTATAAGCGAGAAACTAAAATCTAAGTGTCTATAAGATATTGAAAGCCTTTTCGGTAAAGTGTATACTAAAGAAGTAAAGAAAGAATCTGCTTTAGCAGAAAATAAAAATAATAGGAGAAAATCTATGTCAGATTTGAAAAAATACGAAGGTGTCATTCCAGCCTTCTACGCATGTTATGATGAACAAGGAGAAGTAAGCCCAGAGCGCACACGTGCCTTGGTTCAATACTTCATTGATAAAGGTGTTCAAGGTCTTTATGTCAATGGTTCTTCTGGTGAATGTATCTACCAAAGCGTTGAAGATCGCAAGTTAATTTTGGAAGAAGTCATGGCGGTAGCCAAAGGTAAATTGACTATTATTGCCCACGTTGCTTGCAACAATACCAAAGACAGTATGGAACTGGCTCGCCACGCAGAAAGCTTGGGTGTAGATGCGATTGCAACGATTCCACCAATTTACTTCCGCTTGCCAGAATACTCAGTTGCTAAATACTGGAACGATATCAGTTCTGCAGCTCCAAACACAGACTACGTGATTTACAACATTCCTCAATTAGCTGGTGTTGCTTTGACTCCAAGCCTTTATACTGAAATGTTGAAAAATCCTCGTGTTATCGGTGTTAAGAACTCTTCAATGCCAGTTCAAGATATCCAAACTTTTGTTAGCCTTGGTGGAGAAGACCATATCGTCTTTAACGGTCCAGATGAGCAGTTCCTAGGAGGACGCCTCATGGGTGCTAAGGCTGGTATCGGTGGTACTTACGGTGCTATGCCAGAACTCTTCTTGAAACTTAACCAATTGATTGCGGATAAAGACTTGGAAACAGCGCGTGAATTACAGTACGCTATCAATGCAATCATTGGCAAATTGACTGCTGCACATGGTAATATGTATGGTGTCATTAAAGAAGTCTTGAAAATCAATGAAGGACTTAACATTGGATCAGTTCGTTCGCCATTGACACCAGTGACTGAAGACGATCGTCCAGTTGTAGAAGCAGCTGCAGCCTTGATTCGTGAAACCAAGGAGCGCTTCCTCTAATCCATAAGGAGGTATTTATGACACACTACGTTGCAATTGATATCGGTGGAACAAACATCAAATATGGTTTGATCGACCAAGAAGGCCAACTTGTTGAATCGCATGAAATGCCAACAGAGGCGCATAAAGGTGGACCTCATATCTTACAAAAGACCAAAGATATCGTAGCCAGCTATTTAGAACAAGGCCCAGTAGCAGGTGTTGCTATTTCTTCTGCAGGAATGGTGGATCCAGATAAGGGTGAGATTTTCTATGCTGGGCCTCAGATTCCCAACTATGCAGGAACTCAGTTCAAGAAGGAAATCGAGACTAGCTTTACTATTCCTTGTGAAATTGAAAATGATGTCAACTGTGCAGGTCTTGCTGAGGCAGTATCTGGTTCAGGCAAGGGAGCGAGTGTCACCCTTTGCTTGACCATTGGAACAGGTATCGGTGGTTGCTTGATTATGGATGGGAAGGTTTTCCATGGATTTAGCAATTCGGCCTGTGAAGTCGGGTATATGCATATGCAGGATGGGGCTTTCCAAGATTTGGCTTCTACAACAGCTTTAGTGAAATATGTAGCTGAAGCACATGGAGATCCAGTCGACCAGTGGAATGGCCGACGCATCTTTAAGGAAGCCACTGAAGGCAACAAAATCTGCATGGCTGGTATTGACCGTATGGTAGACTATCTAGGAAAAGGTCTGGCAAATATTTGCTATGTGGCTAATCCAGAAGTAGTCATTCTCGGTGGTGGTATCATGGGACAAGAGGCGATTCTCAAACCCAAGATCCGTACAGCCTTGAAAGAGGCTTTGGTACCAAGTTTGGCTGAGAAAACACGATTAGAATTTGCCCATCACCAGAATACAGCAGGGATGTTGGGTGCTTACTATCACTTTAAAACAAAACAATCCTAGTTTGGCTCAGCCAAACTAGGATTTTCTGACACGTTTTTGTCTACGATAGCCGTTGAGTTTTTTATTTTCCCAGTAGCTATTAAAGATTTTTTCCTTGCTTTCGCGATTGATTTCCAAAAAGTAGGCATAAATCAAATCGATAAAGAAGAGCATAGGAAGTTGAGCGGATATTCGTTGGATATAGGAAGGTTGGCTGTGGCTAGCAACGAGAACGGTCTCTGTGTAGGCCTGACTATCTTTATTGGGAACACTTGAAAAGAGTACAGTCTTTGCCCCCATCTCCTTGGCATCTAATAAACTGTCTAAAATAGAGGGAGTTGTGCCAGAAAGTGAGAAACCAAGTACGAGACAATTTTCGTCCATAATGCTGGTTGTCCAAGCAAAGCCGTCTTGATCGGTCAAAGCCTCGCAGACTACACCCAGACGCATGAAGCGCAATTTCATTTCACGAGCTACGAGGCCAGAACTCCCTGTTCCGAAGAAGTAGACACGCTCAGCATCTTCGATTAATTGGGCAATTCGTTCTAGTTGGATTTCGTCAATCAAGTCTTGTGTTTGTTCCCTCATATTGCTATAGCTTCTGAGGACTCGTTTGGTCAGTGGACTGTGCTTGGAGACTTGGTTGGCTTGATTTTCTGCCTGATGTTGGTATTGGAAAATAAATTCTCGATAGCCTGTAAAACCACACTTTTTAGCAAAGCGGGTCAAAGCAGCTTGAGAAATATGTAATTTTTGGGTGACTTGTTGAGAAGATAAATCATCTGTAATCGTTTCAGCTTGCAAAAAATAGCGAGCGATTTCTTGCTCTAGGTCTGTCATTTCTTCAAAATGTGAATCAATGATAGTTGCGATATCTGGTTTGTCCATAGGGAGGCTCCTTTACATGAGTCATACTGGAAGACTAGATTAGGGAATAGTCATACCTAATTATAACACATAATATAGGGATGAATAAATAAAAACGTATCTTACTGTAAAAACGAAAAAAAGCTTCTTTCTTTTCCATAATTTTCTGCTCAAATTGTGGTACAATTAAGAGTAAGATTTTAAGTTAGAAATGAGACTGATTTGTATGAGAAAATTTAACAGCCATTCGATTCCGATTCGGCTTAATTTATTGTTTTCAATCGTCATTTTACTCTTTATGACCATTATTGGTCGTTTGTTGTATATGCAGGTTTTGAACAAGGATTTTTACGAAAAAAAGCTAGCCTCAGCTAGTCAGACCAAGGTCACAACCAGTTCTGCTCGTGGAGAAATCTATGATGCTAGTGGAAAACCTTTGGTAGAAAATACGTTAAAGCAGGTTGTTTCCTTTACGCGTAGCAATAAAATGACGGCTACAGACTTAAAAGAAATAGCTAAAAAGTTACTGACTTATGTGAGCATCAGTTCGCCAAATTTGACAGAACGCCAGCTGGCTGATTACTATTTGGCTGATCCTGAAATCTATAAAAAAACAGTGGAAGCTCTCCCAAGTGAGAAACGCTTGGATTCAGATGGCAATCGCCTATCCGAATCAGAACTGTATAACAATGCGGTCGATAGTGTCCCAACAAGTCAACTAAACTATACAGAGGATGAAAAGAAAGAAATCTATCTTTTTAGTCAGTTAAATGCTGTTGGAAACTTTGCGACAGGAACCATTGCGACAGATCCTCTAAATGATTCTCAGGTGGCTGTTATTGCCTCTATTTCAAAGGAGATGCCTGGCATTAGTATTTCTACTTCTTGGGATCGAAAGATTTTGGAAACTTCCCTTTCTTCTATAGTAGGGAGTGTATCCAGTGAAAAAGCCGGTCTCCCAGCGGAAGAAGCAGAAGCCTATCTTAAAAAAGGCTATTCTCTAAATGACCGTGTTGGAACCTCCTATTTGGAAAAGCAATATGAAGAGACCTTACAAGGAAAACGCTCGGTAAAAGAAATCCATCTGGACAAATATGGCAACATGGAAAGTGTGGATACAATTGAGGAAGGTAGTAAAGGAAACAATATCAAGCTGACCATTGATTTGGCCTTCCAAGATAGCGTGGATGCTTTGCTGAAAAGTTATTTCAATTCCGAGCTAGGAAATGGTGGAGCCAAGTATTCTGAGGGTGTGTATGCAGTCGCCCTTAACCCCAAAACAGGTGCTGTTTTGTCTATGTCAGGACTCAAACATGACCTGAAAACGGGAGAGTTGACTCCTGATTCCTTGGGAACGGTAACCAATGTCTTTGTCCCAGGTTCGGTTGTTAAGGCCGCTACCATCAGCTCAGGTTGGGAAAATGGTGTTTTATCAGGAAACCAAACCTTAACAGATCAGCCTATTGTTTTCCAAGGTTCAGCTCCAATTTATTCTTGGTATAAATTGGCATATGGATCTTTTCCTATTACAGCTGTGGAAGCCTTGGAGTATTCATCCAATGCTTACGTGGTTCAAACCGCTCTTGGAATCATGGGCCAGACCTATCAACCCAATATGTTTGTCGGCACCAGCAATCTAGAGTCTGCTATGGGGAAATTGCGTTCAACCTTTGGTGAATATGGTTTGGGTTCTGCGACTGGGATTGACCTACCAGATGAATCTACTGGATTGGTTCCCAAAGAGTATAACTTTGCCAATTTCATTACTAATGCTTTTGGCCAGTTTGATAACTACACACCGATGCAATTAGCCCAGTACGTTGCAACTATTGCTAACAATGGTGTTCGTCTAGCTCCACATATTGTCGAGGGAATATACGACAACAATGATAAGGGTGGCCTTGGGGAATTAATCCAAGCAATAGATACCAAGGAAATCAACAAGGTCAATATTTCTGAATCAGATATGGCAATCTTGCACCAAGGATTTTACCAAGTATCGCATGGAACTAGTCCCCTTACGACAGGACGGGCGTTTTCAGATGGCGCCACTGTTTCTATCAGTGGTAAGACCGGTACAGGTGAAAGCTATGTAGCTGGTGGTCAAGAAGCTAATAATACCAATGCCGTGGCCTATGCTCCAACAGAAAATCCTCAAATTGCAGTTGCAGTAGTCTTTCCTCATAATACCAATTTAACCAAAAATGTTGGGCCAGCAATTGCTCGCGACATTATCAATTTATATAACCAACACCATCCAATGAATTAGAAAGGAAGCCATGCTTTATCCAACACCTATTGCTAAGTTGATTGACAGTTATTCCAAACTTCCTGGTATTGGGATTAAGACAGCAACTCGACTGGCCTTTTATACTATTGGAATGCCGGATGACGACGTCAATGAATTTGCAAAAAATCTTCTTGCAGCCAAGCGAGAATTGACCTATTGCTCTATTTGTGGACGATTAACAGATGAAGACCCGTGCTCTATCTGTACCGATCCTAGCCGTGATCAGTCTACGATTCTGGTCCTGGAGGATAGCCGCGATGTCGCTGCCATGGAAAATATTCAGGAATACCACGGACTTTACCATGTCTTACATGGTCTCATTTCACCTATGAATGGGATTAGCCCAGATGACATCAATCTTAAAAGTCTCATGACCCGCCTCATGGATAGCGAAGTTTCAGAGGTCATCGTGGCCACCAATGCAACAGCAGATGGTGAGGCGACTTCCATGTATATCTCTCGGCTTCTCAAACCTGCAGGGATTAAGGTTACTCGTCTAGCACGAGGCCTCGCTGTGGGAGCAGATATCGAGTATGCGGATGAAGTGACCCTCTTACGGGCTATTGAAAATCGAACAGAGTTGTAAGTGTAGACAAATTTACGAACTCCATTCATTTATAAAAAAATCAAGGAGGCTGAAAATCGTTCCTATCGGCCTCTTTTTGTATAGTGTGATGAGTAGGAGCAGGTTCAAGTTTTAAAAAAACAAGCAAATATGATATACTAAAGAGCGAGTATTCTAGTAGAATTAGGACAAATAATATGAAACAAACGATTATTCTTTTATATGGTGGACGGAGTGCGGAACGTGAAGTCTCTGTCCTTTCAGCTGAGAGTGTCATGCGTGCGGTTAACTACGACCGTTTCACAGTTAAGACTTTCTTTATCAGTCAGTCAGGTGACTTTATCAAAACGCAGGAATTTAGTCAGACTCCAGGTCAAGAGGAGCGTCTTATAACCAATGAAACCATTGATTGGGATAAGAAAGTTGCACCAAGTGCCATCTACGAAGAAGGGGCTGTGGTCTTTCCGGTTCTTCACGGTCCGATGGGAGAAGATGGCTCTGTCCAAGGATTCTTGGAAGTTTTGAAAATGCCGTATGTCGGCTGCAATATCTTGTCATCAAGTCTTGCCATGGATAAAATCACGACTAAGCGTGTTCTGGAATCTGCTGGTATTGCTCAAGTTCCTTATGTGGCCATCGTTGAAGGTGATGATGTGATTGCTAAAATTGCCGAAGTTGAAGAAAAATTGGCCTATCCAGTCTTCACTAAGCCGTCAAACATGGGCTCTAGTGTCGGTATTTCTAAGTCTGAAAATCAAGAAGAACTCCGTCAATCTTTGAAACTTGCCTTCCAATATGACAGTCGTGTCTTGGTAGAGCAAGGGGTAAATGCCCGTGAAATCGAGGTTGGTCTACTAGGCAACTACGATGTCAAAAGCACGCTACCAGGAGAAGTAGTCAAGGATGTTGCCTTTTATGACTACGATGCCAAGTATATTGACAACAAGATTACCATGGATATCCCAGCTAAAATCAGTGATGATGTGGTAGCTGTCATGCGTCGAAATTCTGAAACAGCCTTCCGTGCGATTGGTGGGCTCGGTCTCTCTCGTTGCGATTTCTTCTATACAGACAAGGGAGAGATTTTCCTCAACGAGCTCAATACCATGCCAGGTTTCACCCAGTGGTCAATGTATCCACTACTTTGGGACAATATGGGAATCAGCTACCCAGAACTAATCGAGCGTTTGGTTGACCTTGCCAAGGAAAGTTTTAACAAGCGCGAAGCGCATTTGCTATAAAAATGAAAGAGAGGGTAGAAGCCAGAACCATCACTGCAAGGTGACTAGAGTTCTCGAGCTTCGACCCTTTTTAAAGGAGTAGAAATGAAATTAACAATCCATGAAGTGGCTCAAGTTGTAGGAGCTAAAAATGATATCAGCATCTTTGAGGACACCCAGTTAGAGAAAGCTGAGTTTGACAGTCGTTTGATTGGGACTGGAGATTTATTTGTCCCCCTCAAAGGTGCGCGTGATGGTCATGACTTTATCGAAACAGCCTTTGAAAATGGTGCTGCTGTAACCCTGTCTGAGAAAAGGGTCGCAAATCATCCTTATATTTTAGTAGACGATGTGTTGACTGCCTTTCAACAACTAGCTGCCTACTATCTTGAAAAAACGGCAGTTGATGTTTTTGCAGTTACAGGTTCAAATGGTAAGACAACGACCAAGGATATGTTAGCTCACTTGCTATCAACAACCTACAAAACTTACAAAACACAAGGAAACTACAATAACGAGATTGGCCTTCCCTACACAGTCCTCCATATGCCTGAAGGGACAGAAAAGTTGGTCTTGGAGATGGGGCAGGATCACTTGGGAGATATTCATCTCTTGTCAGAATTGGCTCATCCAAAGACAGCCATCGTAACCTTGGTTGGAGAAGCTCATTTGGCCTTTTTCAAAGACCGTTCGGAAATTGCCAAAGGAAAAATGCAAATTGCTGATGGTATGGATTCCGGTTCCTTGCTTTTAGCGCCAACTGACACTATTGTAGAGGACTACTTGCCAACTGATCAAAAGGTAGTTCGTTTTGGGCAAGGGGCAGAGTTGGAAATTACCGACTTGGTTGAGCGTAAGGATAGCTTGACCTTTAAGGCCAATTTCTTGGAGCAAGCCCTTGATTTGCCAGTGACTGGTAAGTACAATGCCACCAATGCTATGATTGCATCCTATGTTGCCCTGCAAGAAGGAGTTTCAGAGGAGCAGATTCGTCAGGCCTTCCAAGATCTTGAATTGACGCGTAACCGTACCGAGTGGAAGAAAGCGGCCAATGGAGCAGATATCCTGTCTGACGTATATAATGCCAACCCGACAGCCATGAAGTTGATTTTGGAGACATTCTCTGCCATTCCAGCCAATGAAGGTGGCAAGAAAATTGCAGTGTTGGCGGATATGAAGGAACTTGGTGACCAGTCTGTTCAACTTCATAACCAGATGATTTTGAGTCTTTCGCCAGATGTGCTGGATACCGTGATTTTCTACGGAGAAGACATTGCTGAATTGGCCCAACTTGCCAGTCAAATGTTCCCAATCGGCCACGTTTACTACTTCAAGAAAACAGAAGATCAAGACCAATTTGAAGACCTAGTTAAGCAGGTCAAGGAAAGTCTAGGAGCTAATGACCAAATCTTGCTCAAAGGCTCTAACTCTATGAACCTAGCTAAGCTGGTAGAAAGTTTAGAAAATGAAGACAAGTAATTTTGTCAAACATTTACGTATTTCTAAATCCATTTTTCTTACATTGCATGGTATAATAAAATGCAGGAAAATTTTGAATCATGAGGAAGACTAGATGAATTTATGGGATATTTTCTTTACGACCCAAGCAACAGAGCCACCCAAATTTGACCTTTTTTGGTATGTCAGTATATTTACACTCTTGGCCTTGACCTTTTATACAGCCTATCGTTATCGTGAAAAGAAGTTTTACCAACGATTTTTCCAAATCTTGCAGGCCGTTCAGTTAATCCTTCTTTATGGTTGGTATGGGGTCAATCATATGCCACTGTCAGAAAGTTTACCCTTTTACCATTGCCGTATGGCTATGTTTGTGGTGCTCTTGCTTCCTGGTCAGTCTAAATATAGGCAGTATTTTGCATTACTAGGAACATTTGGGACATTAGCTGCCTTTGTTTATCCAGTGCCAGATCCCTATCCTTTCCCACATATTGCCATTTTGTCCTTTATCTTTGGGCACTTAGCTCTCTTGGGGAACTCTCTAGTTTATCTATTGAGACAGTATAATGCGCGATTGCTGGATGTGAAGGGAATTTTTCTCATGACCTTTGCACTAAATGCCTTGATTTTTGTGGTCAATTTAGTAACAGGTGGAGATTACGGATTCTTGACAAAACCACCATTGGTTGGGGATCACGGCTTAGTAGCTAATTATTTAATTGTTTCCCTAGCCTTATCAGCGGCGATTACGTTGACAAAGAAAATCTTGGAACTATTTTTAGCACAAGAAGCAGAAAAAATGACTGCAAAGAAAGCTTAGAAATGAGCTTTCTTTTTTCATAAATCTGATTTTTTATAATTTGTTTGGAAAATAAAAAAAGTTGATGAGCAAAAGTGAAAAAATAGCAAGTAAATTTAGGAAAAAACTAAGCACAATTAGATTTTTTGTGTTATAATATTCTGTGAATAGCTATGCCTATGTTTAGCTATGGAATAATACGAAGTGCGAAACTTGGAAGATAGAGAGGATGCGATGTAATGGCTAGAGAAGGCTTTTTTACAGGTCTAGATATTGGAACAAGCTCTGTCAAGGTGCTTGTAGCCGAGCAGAGAAATGGTGAATTAAATGTAATTGGCGTGAGTAATGCCAAAAGTAAAGGTGTAAAGGATGGAATTATTGTTGATATTGATGCAGCAGCAACTGCTATCAAATCAGCTATTTCCCAAGCAGAAGAAAAGGCAGGCATTTCTATTAAATCAGTGAATGTCGGCTTGCCTGGTAATCTTTTGCAGGTAGAACCAACTCAAGGGATGATTCCAGTAACATCTGATACCAAGGAAATTACGGATCAAGATGTTGAAAATGTTGTCAAATCAGCTTTGACAAAGAGTATGACACCTGACCGTGAAGTCATTACCTTTATTCCTGAAGAATTTATTGTGGATGGTTTCCAAGGGATTCGTGACCCACGTGGCATGATGGGGGTTCGCCTTGAAATGCGTGGCTTGCTTTATACAGGCCCTCGTACTATCTTGCACAATTTGCGTAAGACGGTTGAGCGTGCAGGTGTTCAGGTTGAAAATATTATCATTTCGCCACTAGCAATGGTTCAATCAGTTTTGAATGAAGGTGAACGTGAATTTGGTGCTACAGTGATTGATATGGGGGCAGGTCAAACGACTGTCGCTACAATCCGTAACCAAGAACTTCAGTTCACCAATATTCTCCAAGAAGGCGGAGATTACGTAACTAAGGATATCTCTAAAGTCTTGAAAACTTCTCAGAAGTTGGCTGAAGGTTTGAAATTAAACTATGGAGAGGCTTACCCTCCTCTTGCAAGCAAAGAAACCTTCCAAGTAGAAGTTATTGGAGAAGTAGAAGCAGTCGAAGTGACGGAAGCCTACTTGTCAGAAATTATTTCTGCACGAATCAAGCACATCCTTGAACAAATTAAGCAAGAATTAGATAGAAGACATTTATTGGATCTTCCTGGTGGAATTGTTTTGATCGGTGGAAATGCTATTTTACCAGGTATGGTAGAATTGGCTCAAGAAGTCTTTGGTGTCCGTGTGAAACTCTATGTTCCAAACCAAGTTGGTATTCGCAATCCAGCCTTTGCGCATGTGATTAGTCTATCAGAATTCGCTGGACAATTGACAGAAGTCAATCTTTTGGCTCAAAGAGCAGTCAAGGGTGAAGTTGCTCTGACTCATCAACCAATTAGTTTTGGGGGAATGATTCAGAAAACAGCTCAGTTTGTACAATCAACGCCTGTTCAGCCAGCTCCTGCTCCAGAAGTAGAGCCGGTGGCTCCTACAGAACCAATGGCGGATTTCCAACAAGCTTCACAAAATAAACCGAAATTAGCAGATCGTTTCCGTGGCTTGATCGGAAGCATGTTTGACGAATAAAGAGGAAAAATAAATTATGACGTTTTCATTTGATACAGCTGCTGCTCAAGGTGCAGTGATTAAAGTAATTGGTGTCGGTGGAGGTGGTGGCAATGCCATCAACCGTATGGTCGACGAAGGTGTTACAGGCGTAGAATTTATCGCAGCAAACACAGATGTACAAGCATTGAGCAGTACAAAAGCTGAGACTGTTATTCAGTTGGGACCTAAATTGACTCGTGGTTTGGGTGCAGGAGGTCAACCTGAGGTTGGTCGTAAAGCTGCTGAAGAAAGCGAAGAAACACTGACGGAAGCTATCAGTGGCGCAGATATGGTCTTCATCACTGCTGGTATGGGAGGAGGCTCTGGAACTGGAGCTGCTCCTGTTATTGCTCGTATCGCTAAAGATTTAGGTGCTCTTACAGTTGGTGTTGTAACACGTCCCTTTGGTTTTGAAGGAAGCAAACGTGGACAATTTGCTGTAGAAGGAATCAATCAACTACGTGAGCATGTAGATACTCTATTGATTATTTCAAACAACAACTTGCTTGAAATTGTTGATAAGAAAACTCCACTTCTTGAAGCTCTTAGCGAGGCAGATAACGTTCTTCGTCAAGGTGTTCAAGGAATCACCGATTTGATTACCAATCCAGGATTGATTAACCTTGACTTTGCCGATGTGAAAACGGTGATGGCAAATAAAGGAAATGCTCTTATGGGGATTGGTATCGGTAGTGGAGAAGAACGTGTGGTAGAAGCAGCACGTAAGGCAATCTATTCACCACTTCTTGAAACAACTATTGACGGTGCAGAAGATGTGATCGTCAACGTAACTGGTGGTCTTGACTTAACCTTGATTGAAGCAGAAGAGGCTTCACAAATTGTGAACCAGGCAGCAGGTCAAGGAGTGAACATCTGGCTCGGTACTTCAATTGATGAAA
>CAURMD010000008.1:0-37010 GCA_963525985.1 uncultured Streptococcus sp.
CGCCTGGGCTACAGACTTGGTCTTTCAATACTCCAGGATGTTGCTGACTTTCAAGAACCAATTTCCCAGCTCCTACCACAGTTTGAGCCGCCATTTTCAATGCCGTTTCTCGTGGTAATCCTGTCTGAACACCTGCATCTGCCAAGGCCTCAATAAAGAGATAGACAAAGGCCGGCCCACAACCTGCGAGACCTGTCGCCGCGTCGATTAATCCTTCTCCCAGTTCAACCAAGAGGCCAGCCTTGACTAAAAGCTGACAAAAGAACTCACTGTCCTCAGCCCTGCAATTAGGAGACAAGGCATAACTAATCACTCCTTGTCCGATAGAAGCAGGGGTATTTGGCATCATACGAATAATTCGGTGTTGACTTGGGATAAGACTTGCTAGTTTTTCTAAAGTCAATCCAGCTGCCATGGAGATCAAAAGAAGACTCTCTCGTTTTTCAAGAATGTTCTGGTATTGAGAAAGCAGTTCAGAAAACTGAGCAGGCTTAACTCCTAGAAAAATCACATCTGCTTCTGCAAAGATTTCGTCATTGCTTGAAGCCTGACCACCAAAGTCTGCAATGAAAGCATCTACCTTGGCTTGACTACGATTGGCAAGGAGAAGGTCATCTCCCGTCTTAGCCTGCAAAACAGCCTTAGCCAAGCTAGCACCCATATTCCCCAAGCCGATAAATCCAATCTTCATCTCTTACTCCCTTATCTGTCCGTCACCAGTAACCACATACTTGTAGCTAGTCAACTCTTTCAAGCCCATGGGACCACGCGCGTGCAATTTCTGAGTTGAAATCCCCATTTCACAACCAAGACCAAATTGACCTCCATCGGTGAAACGAGTTGAGGCATTGACATAAACCGCTGCAGAGTCCACCTGATCTGTAAAGTATGCTGCAGCTTCAGCATTTTCCGTCACAATAGCATCCGAATGATGGGTACTGTGGGCTTCAATATGGGCAATCGCTTCTTCTAAACTGCTCACGACCTTAACTGCTAAGATATAGTCTAAAAACTCGGTGTCAAAGTCTTGGGTTTCAGCTGCTTGACCTGAAAGAAACTGACTTGCTTTTTCATCCAAGCGGAATTGAATTGGTTCCAACCCAGCTTCTTTACGCTCTGCAACTAGAACTTGCTCCAAGCGAGGAAGGAAGATTGCTGCTTTGTCTTCATGAACAAGTAGAACCTCCATGGCATTGCAGACAGAAGGACGACTGGTTTTGGCATTGTTGATGATAGACAGAGCCTTGTCTTCATCTGCATCCTTATCAACATAGACATGGACAATCCCAGTCCCCGTCTCAATAACAGGTACGATAGCATTCTCAACCACAGCATTAATCAAACCAGCCCCTCCACGAGGAATGAGAAGATCTAGATAGCCCTTGGCCTTCATCATGGCATAGCTGCTTTCTCGGCTGGTATCTTCCACCAGCTGAATCACATCTGGGTGAATAGTAGTCGTCTCCAAGCCCTTCTTCAAGGCTATGACAATAGCATGGGCTGTTTGATAGGCGTCCTTCCCACTACGAAGAACAACTGCATTTCCACTCTTGAGAGCCAAAGCAGCCGCGTCAGACGTCACATTTGGACGACTTTCATAGATAATACCGATGACCCCCATAGCCACACGTTTTTTGGTGATAACCAAACCATTTTCAAGCTGATTGGTTTCTAAAACTTCACCGATTGGATCTGGTAAAGCAACCACTTCACGAATCCCAGTTGCCATCGCTTCTATACGTCCTGCATCCAAATAAAGACGATCCAGCATCACATCTGAGATTTTACCCTTAGCAGATTCCATATCAAGGGCATTGGCTGCTAAAATTTCCTCAGTAGCTGCTAATAAGTGATCAGCCATAGACAGCAAGGCTTGGTTTTTCACCTCTTCACTAGCTGTGTTGATTGATTTTTTAACAGCCTGTACCTGTTCAAATTGTTCTTGTGTACTTACCATAGTTTACCTCTAAAATTCTGTAAAGAGTAGTTGGATTTCAGGAGTAATGGAAATCCAGTCATCACGGTGAATCAAGACACCCTTGGCTTTTTGAGAACGCAACATATCCTCCAAAGCAGATGCCCCAAATTGCACGCGTCCTTTTCCAAGTGATTTTCCACTTTCCTTGTCAAATACTGTCACGATATCACCGTAAGAAAAGGCTCCTTCTGCTTCAACGATACCAGATAAAAGAAGACTCTTTCCATGTTGGGAGAGAGCTTCTGCAGCCCCTTTATCAACCCAAATAGAACCTTGACTCTGAGCATAAAAAGCCAGCCATTGTTTCTGGGTACGAAGCCCCTTCTCTTGCGCAACAAAGTAGGAACCATCCTTGGTCTCCTCAGCTGCCTCAATCATGGCATCTGACTTCAAGGATGAGCAGATATAAACAGGAACTCCTGATTCCGTCGCGATAGTTGCAGCTTTGATTTTGGTTAACATGCCACCTGTACCATTAGACGAACCTGCTCCACCGGCCATATCAATAATCTCACGATTGATGGTCTCGATTCGCTCCAAGCGTTTGGCTCTTGGATCTGAATGAGGATTTCCTGTATATAGACCGTCTACGTCTGTCAATAGGACCAAAAGGTCTGCTTGGACCATGGCTGCTACCTGAGCACTTAGAGTATCATTATCCCCAACCTTGAGCTCATCAATAACGACACTGTCATTCTCATTGATGATAGGAATCGCGCCACGGCTAAGTAGAACTGACAAAGCCTGATGAGCATTTTTATAACGGCGTTTATCCACAAAGTCATCCTGGGTCAGCAAGATTTGTGCAGAAACGATTTGGCGCAAGAGAAGATTGGTCGTGTATTCTTCCAACAAAAGCCCTTGCCCTACCGCTGCTGAAGCCTGTTTATCAGCAATCTTAGTCGGACGCTTTTTAAATCCTAAGGCTCCAAAACCAGCCGCAATGGCACCTGACGACACCAAAATCAATTCATGACCAGCCTCGTGCAACATAGCCAACTGCTGGGTAATAGCCTTTACCTTACTACGTGATAAACTTCCATCCTCATTTGTCAGAGAAGAAGTCCCCACCTTAAAGACAATCCGTTTGTATTTCATAGTCTCACTCCGATTCTTCATATTTATCCATTATAACATGAATGGCAGGAAATAGAAAAGAGTTGATAGGAAAAAGAAGGCCCTAAAACCTTCTTTTTTACTACTGTGCTGATTTCGATTTGTTTGCAGTCGTCTCAGAGCTTTGTGAAGTTGAGGAAGTCAAATCTTGACTAGTTGAAGAATTTGTAACACTTTCATGTTGACTCGTTTCTTTATTTTCAAGATCCTTTTTCACTACTTCACTAGATTCTTTAATTTCTGAATTACTTGTGACTTTAGTTGTAACAGATTTCTGTACCGGAACATCCACTAACCAGACACCACTTGAATCAACAGTATAGCCTTCTGGTGTCTTACCGTTCACAAGTAATTGACCATTTTCTTTCAAGAAGTACCATTTATCCTTGTCTTTAATCCAACCAACAGCTCGTGAACCATCTTCCTTGTAGAAATACCAAGCATTTGCCTTTTTAAGCCAACCTTGCTTCATAGCTCCTGAATCTTCTAGATAGTAATGATGACCAGCAACTTCTATCTCGCCTGTCTTCATGATACCAGTAGAATCCATATAGTACCAGGTTTCTTTATCTTTTACCCAACCCGTTTTCATTTCTCCTGATTGAGCAAAGTAATACCATTGCCCCTTATATTGAAGCCAACCTGTCTTCATAGAGCCATCGTTTGATAAATAATAGTTCTGACTTCCAGTATTTACCCAACCAATTTCCATCTGATTTTCTTTGTTAAAGTAATACCAGATTCCATCAATTTTCTTCCAATTTTTAGCAGAAGCACCAGAGTCTGTCAAATAGAACCAACGATTGTTCCATTTTTTCCATTGATTCTGTAACAAGATACCCGTTTGGTTGAAGTAATACCATTCACCTTCGATTTCATTCCAACCGACAGCATATTCTCCTGTAGAATCAGGTGCTTGATACCACCAGTTCCCATAAGCACTCTTATGCCAACCAGCTTGAAAACTTGGAATCTGCTTGTAAGAAGTTGAAATATTGACAAAACCATCTTGTCGAATATCAAAAACTGTCGCATCATAGTCTTTGCTGGCTGCGTTGATTCTCTCAATTCCTCGTTCTTTGAGCCAATTGACATACTCACTATCAACACCATTTTTCCAAGGTAAACTATCCGAAGTTTGAACAATCAAACTCGGACTCAAATTTTTAATGAAATCCTTGGTGTTTGATTTATTGGTATCATAGTGATGATTAAACTTCATCAAATCAACTTTTCCAATGAGAGGACCATACTTGTCTTCTGCTCCATGAACATTATCTAAGTCGCCCCCAAGGTAAATTTTCTTGCCATTGACTTTCACTACACTAATCAGGGAATTGGAATTGTCATCCCAAATTTTCTTTAACTCACCTGATGAATCTGTTTCATTTTCATAGTTATAGAGTTGAATATCCATGTCCCCAAACTGAAAATGAGCATCCCCTTGTGTGATGTTTTGAATCACTGAAACACCTTTTTCAGCGGCAGTCTGTAAAACCTTATCATAACCGTACAGATTATCCCATAAACGTTCAGAATTAGTAATACGATTATCACTATATTTTTTAAGATAGACTCGGTCAACTGGATAGGTAGACAGTAATTCATCAACATTTCCAATATGATCACTGTGGGTATGGGTCACCAAAATAAAATCAAGCTTTTGGACACCCAATTCCTTCAAACGACGAAAGACACGGTCTGTTAGAACATGCTTATAAGACGTTTCAATTCCTTCTCTCCATGGATAGCGAGAATCACTTCCATCTGGGAAATCATAATCTTCTCCTGTATCCACCATGGCAAAATGTCCATTGCTTTCAAGAATAATCGCATCACTGCCACCTTCTTGAACATTGATAAAGTGGATTTTATTTCCTGAACTTTCTTGAGCTTGAACATTTCCATACCATGACAAACCTAAAAAAGCGCCTACAAGTGCTAAACTAATCAATTTCTTTTTCATTCTTACTTCCTTAACCTCTCCAAAGTTTCCTTAAAAATCTCTGGGATATCTGCTGTAAATTCTAAGGTCTCACCTGTTCTCGGATGAGTAAAACCTAGAGTCTTGGCATGAAGAAATTGTCCATGCCCCTTAAGTGTCTTACGAGGACCATAGACTTCATCGCCAGCGACTGGATGGCCAATATAAGCCATGTGAACACGGATTTGATGGGTACGCCCTGTCTCCAGTTGTAACTCCACTAAGCTATAATCGCCAAAGCGTTCCAAGACGTGGAAACGGGTCACTGCAGGCTTCCCTTTAGCAGTCACAGCCTGTTTCTTACGGTCTTTTTCACTACGGCCAATCGGGGCTTCAATCACACCACGATCATTAGGCAGATTTCCATGAACAATCGCCCAATATTTGCGGAGAGACTTTTTATCCTTGAGTTCTTGGGCAAGTGCTAGATGCGCCTCATCGTTTTTAGCAATCATAAGAAGACCTGACGTATCCTTATCAATACGGTGAACAATTCCCGGACGCAGAACCCCATTGATACCCGACAAGTCCTTAATATGATACATAAGGGCATTTACCAGAGTTCCACTAGTATGACCAGCACTCGGATGCACAACCATCCCCTGAGGTTTGTTAACGACAGCAACGTCCTCATCTTGGTAGATGATTTCTAGTGGAAGATTCTCAGCCACATACTCTAAAACCTCTGGTTCTGGCACATGGTAAGTGACGACATCGCCCTCTTGGACAGTGTATTTAGCTTTCTTGACTTGACCATTGACCAAGACCTGCCCTGATTTGATTTGTTCATTCGCGAGACTGCGTGATAATTCTGTCAAATCCGACAAAGCCTTATCTAAACGCAGGCCACCAGTTTCAATTTTAATTTCCATTTATTTCCTCTTTTAGCATTGCAATCAATAAAATAATCACTCCAACTGTCAGATAACTATCTGCTACATTGAAAATTGCAAAATTGATAAAGTCAAGGTGGATCATATCCACAACAAAGCCCTGACTGATCCTGTCAATAAAGTTTCCAAGACCACCTGAGATAATCAAGGTCAAACCCAAGACCAGCCAGAATGAGTCCTCCATGTGTTTATGTAAATACCAAATAGCACCTACCACGACAACCAGAGTAATGATAGCGAATAACAACTGCTGATCTTGTAACATGGAGAAGGCTGCACCTCTATTTTGCAGGTAGGTCAAGCTAACGAAATTAGGAATCCAAGAGCGTACTTCACCCAGTGGAATCTGCTGGACGATATAGGATTTAACCAACTGATCCAGCGCAATCAAAAGCAGTACAATGACTGCCACTATTCCTCTTTTTTTCATGATTTCCTCTTCTGATTAAAATATTCTTGCATGACTTCTACGAAGAGAGTCCCAGCTTGACTAAGCTCCACTTCCTCACGTTTAACATAGACCATGCGATTATCCAAATTATCCTTGAGACGAATAACTGTGATGCCATTGACACTGTCACTATCTAAAAATCCAGAACCAGTCGCATAGGCATCCGTCCGCTCCAAAATGCCATTTAAAGTAGCACGGTCTGTCACATTGAACATCTGTGAGCTCGCACTGGTATCAACAAAGTTCTCTGAATAATAAAGATACTCGTCTTTCTCTTGAGTGAAACGGACCGTTGGTAGATCCGCTAAATCCTCCATAACCAATTCCTCTTTCTGAGCCAAAGGATGCCCCTCACGGAGATAAATATGGGTATGGAAGGGAATCAACTCAATGACCTCCAGACCTAGCTTTTCAACCCGTTGCATAATCCCCTTTTTATTTTGATTGTTGAGGTAAATAATCCCAATCTCACTATGTCCTTGCGCTACTTCGTCTAAGATTTGAACAGTAGTTGATTCAAAAATACGGAAGTTCTTATAGTCAGGATAGCGCTCTGAAAAAGCCGTAATGGTTGGTGGTAGAAAGTCATAGTGCTGACTAGCAATGGAAAATTCATCCTTTTCTTCCTCAGGATTGGCATACTGATTTTGAAAAATATCAAATCCTTTAACCAATTCTTGCGCTTTTTCATAGAATTCCATACCACGACGAGTCAAGAAAGTCCCTGAGCTGGTCCGACGGAAAATCTTAAAGCCCAACTCTTTTTCCAAATCACGAACAGAAATGGACAGACTCGGCTGACTAACATACATCTTTTCAGCAGCTTCACGAAAAGTACCACTATTGGCAATAGCCACAACATAGCGTAATTGTTGAATGTTCATCTTCTACCCCCAACTTCTTTATCTTTTCATTATACCATATTTTAGAAGTTTTCCAAAAAGGAAAAAAGTATGGAAATTTTCAAGACTCAATGAAGACTCTAACATCCCAATCCAAGAATTAGAATAATGTCTTTTTTCAGTCCTTATCTGATTTCAAGCAAATAAAAACAGCAAATCTTTTTGATTTACCGTTTAAAACATAATACAAGAAAACTCTCTAAACATTTCTTGAATTCTATAAATCAACTAGAAAAAAACTCTTTAATCCTATTGGCTATATCTGGATTTACTTCCCAAATACCAGCATAAGGTTGCTCAATATACTGTCTTTTCTTCTTAGTATATAGATAGACTACACTATCCTTTTCTTCATTCTGATGATAAAACTTGATAATGATGTAATCTTTAACATTTGTCGGTTGATCATTTACACTCTCCAAAGAGGTAGATTTGGACTGTTTCTGTATCTCCTTAATCAATTTTGAAATTTCTTCTCTCTTGTTAATAGTTTTAACATCTTCAGAGGTTTTTTTCTGCAGAGAAATTACAGAAATACTCGCAGGTTCAGGAAGAATAAGTTTTTTCTTACTAACGCAAGCTGATAGAACAAGAAATGAAATTGAACAGACTATAACTGTGATAATTTTTTTCATAAAGGATCACATCCTTTCATTCTGCTTACTTTTTCTCTAAGATATAATTATAATATCATACATTATCAATTTTTACAATATCTTATTCCCTTATAACATTCATTACTGTAAAAGGTTTACATTCCACTATTTTATATTTGTGAAATAAAAGATAAAGTAGCCGATAAATTCGCTTTGTACATAGAATTTTTTCCGATACTAATTCATTCAGATTCTGCCCCCAAAATGCCCCAAAGCAAACAAAAAAGCCTACTGACCAAGCTCGAAAGCTTGATACAATAGGCTTTTTAAAGGCTGATTATTTAACAGCGTCTTTAAGAGCTTTACCAGCTTTGAATGCTGGAACTTTAGAAGCTGCAATTGTGATTTCTTTACCAGTTTGTGGGTTGCGACCTTTACGTGCAGCACGCTCACGAACTTCAAAGTTACCAAAACCGATCAATTGAACTTTTTCACCAGCTGCAAGGTAGTCAGCTACTGCTGCGAATACAGCTTCAACTGCTGCTGCTGAGTCTTTCTTAGTCAATTCTGTAGCTTCTGCTACTTTAGCGATCAAATCTTGTTTGTTTGCCATGTTAATGATTCCTCCAATTTAATTTCTAATTAACAAATATAATCATATCCTAAAATCCCTTTTAGGTCAAGTTAAAAACGCTATTTCTTCCCATTTTCTTTATTTTTTTAGGAGTGGTAACGTACTAAAATAGCCCAAGCATTCTCACCCGTGTGAGTTTGAATAATAGAGCCCGTTTCCAAAACAGAAATTGGCTTTTCAACATAAGCTTGTAAACTTTCTTTCATCTCTTTTGCCCAATCAGCACTACCAGAATATGAAATTCCAATCTCTGCTACAGAACGTTCAGCGAGTGATGTTATCAACTCATCCAACCATTTTTTAAAAGTTTTAGCACCACGACCTTTAACCATTGGCTGCAATTCATGGTCTTTCATTTGCATGACAACACGGATATTGAGAAGTGAGCTTAACAATCCAGTTACACGGCCAATTCGTCCACCTTTTACTAGATTTTCTAGAGTAGAAACGCCAATATAGAGCTCTGTGTGGTTTTTTACTTCTTCTACATGAGACAGAATTTCCTCCATATCTTTGCCTTCTTGTGCTAATTTAGCAGCCTCAACAACTTGGAATTTCAAAGCTTGGTCAGTGAAGGAACTATCAATAACTGTCACATCGGCAGTAGATAAGCTAGCACCTTGACGTGCCGCTTCTACAGTACCAGAAAGGGCATGGGACATATGAATAGCAAGAATCTGGCTACCATCCTTGCATAGGTCTTCAAAAACTTCAGCGAAGACACCTACAGGCGGTTGACTTGTTTTCGGAAGGTTCTTACTTGCTTGCATCAACTGAAGAAATTTACCTTCTTCTTTCAAATCAGCATCAGAATAAACAACATTATCAATCATTACAGATAGCGGAACAATTGTAATATCTAATTGCTTTACTAGTTCTGGTTCAATAGTAACAGATGAATCGGTTACAATCTTAATTTTTGTCATAGTATCAATCTTTCTATTTTAGGATTCAGATTGGTTTTCTTACTTCTAATTATATCAAAAAAAGATTAAAAATCCTAATGGAGTCAATCAAATTTTCCGTAAAAATTTGATATAATCATCTTATAAGAAAAGAGGTGTCCTATGATTAAAAAAATTTACCCCATTTTTACCATTTTACTAGGTGCTGCTATTTATGCTTTTGGACTGACTTATTTTGTAGTTCCTCATCATCTCTTTGAAGGAGGGGCGACAGGTATTACCCTTATCACCTTTTATCTTTTTAAAATCCCTGTTTCGCTCATGAATTTGCTGATTAACATTCCCCTTTTCATTCTAGCATGGAAAATATTTGGAGCAAAATCCCTCTATTCTAGTTTGCTAGGAACCTTAGCCTTATCCGCCTGGTTAGCCTTTTTTGAACGTATTCCCCTTCATATTGACCTTCAAGGTGATTTACTGATTACTGCACTTATAGCGGGAATTCTATTGGGAATTGGTCTTGGAATTATCTTTAATGCTGGAGGTACAACTGGTGGTACTGATATTCTAGCTCGTATTCTCAATAAATACACTCATATATCCATGGGGAAACTGCTCTTTATCTTAGATTTTTGTATTCTCATGCTCATTCTCCTAATCTTCAAGGATTTGCGATTGGTTTCCTACACGCTCTTATTTGATTTTATCGTTTCTCGTGTCATTGATTTGATTGGTGAAGGCGGCTATGCTGGTAAAGGCTTTATGATTATCACAAAACGTCCTGACCAACTTGCTAAAGCGATTAATGATGACCTAGGAAGAGGCGTTACTTTTATTTCTGGTCAAGGCTACTATAGTAAAGAAAATTTGAAAATCATTTACTGTATTGTCGGTAGAAATGAGATTGTGAAAATGAAGGAAATGATTCATCGAATCGATCCTCAAGCCTTTATAACCATTACAGAAGCCCATGAAATCCTTGGAGAAGGATTCACCTTTGAAAAAGAATAAAAAGAGGTAGTGTAGTGACCTCAAAAGTTAGACTAATTCATCTACCTTTTGGGTTACAAACAACCTCTTTTTTAATTACCAAAACTCTTAAGACCAATTCCGAGCTACTTCTTCATCAGCTTTTAACTGATCCACTAATTGGTCAACTGAGTCAAATTTGGTCATATCTCGAATGCGATCAAGCCAATAAACCATGACGGTTTCCCCATAAATATCTTGATTAAAATCAAAAATATTGACTTCAAAACGTGCTTCTTCTCCATCAAAGGTCACATTTTTCCCGACACTAGCCATAGCACGATACTTCTGTCTTTGAATCTCAACATCAACGACATAAACGCCATCTGCTGGCATATAAGTACGATCTAAAAGCACCAAATTAGCTGTTGGATAACCAATCGTACGACCACGAGCATTGCCATGAACCACCATACCTCTTGATGGAAGCGGTGCCCCCAAAAGTTCTCCTGCTTCTTTCACATTTCCATCTAAAATAGCTTGACGGATACGAGTTGAACTAATCTTTCCTTTCTCATCTTCTACAGGTGGAACGATAATGACTTCTCCATCAAAGTAATCCTTTAAGTCTTCTGCCGTTTTTTGATCAGAACCAAATGTATAATCAAAACCTGCAACAATAATTTTGGCATTCATAGCCTTGATATAAGTTGCAAAAAATTCTTCTGCTGTGAGACTAGCGAATTGACTACTAAAATCAAGGAGATATAATTCTTCTACGCCTTCACGTTTTAATTTTCTTTCACGTTCAGCAGGGTTCAAAATATGCAAAAACAGATCCGGATGATAGGGCTCTAAAGCAATCTTTGGAGATTCATTAAAGGTCATAACGACGATAGGTAATAAATCTTTTCTCGCAGCCTTATTGGCAACGCGAAATAATTCTTGATGCCCCTTGTGTATACCATCAAAATAGCCGAGAACAACGACTGAATCAGATGGTGTGCCAATATCTTTTTGGTTTTTTATAGGAATAGTAATAATCATAAAATAATTATATCATAGCGATAGCTATTTCTGGAACAGAAAATCTAAAATGTCGTTTTTTTAACCTGAAGTGTACTATTTTAGAAGAATTATGTTTTTAAAATCAGAAAAACGCATGATATCAGCCCCTAACACTTGATACAATGCATTTTATTATGAAAAAATCTACTGGATTTTTTATCAAAATAAACTTCCAGTAGTCTTTTCACTTTTTATTAATAAGTCCCTTCTTCACCTTGGCTAGTCAAGATAACAGGTCCATCTTTCGTAATAACAAATTGGTGTTCATACTGACATGACAATCCACCGTCAATGGTCTTATGCGCCCAACCAGTTTTCATATCTGTATCGATTTCCCAGTCACCGGTATTGATCATCGGTTCAATGGTCAATACCATTCCTTCACGGAGACGAAGCCCACGACCAGCAATACCATAGTTAGGAACCATTGGTTCTTCATGCATAGTTGGGCCAACACCATGACCAACCAAATCACGCACTACACCGTAACCACGACTTTCAGCGTATTCTTGAATGGCTGCACCGATATCACCAATGCGATTTCCAACAACAGCTTGCTCGATTCCCTTGTACATAGCTTTTTTGGTTACATCCATCAAGTTTTTCACTTCTTCGGACGGTGTACCTACAGCATAAGCCCAACATGAGTCTGCAAGACCACCAGAATAGCTCTGAGTGTATTTTTTCATTTGTTCCACATTGTTGAAGTTTAATTTTGAGACATTCAAGTCAGATTTAGCAATTGGACCTCCCAAAACCATATCAACTTTGAGCAAATCACCATCTTTCAAGATATAGTGACGAGGGAAAGCATGAGCCACTTCATCATTAAGAGAGCAGCAGGTAGCATAAGGATAGTCCATCATAGCACCGTCAACACCAATCTGAAGCGGAAGGAAATTTTCTTCCTTACAACGACGGCGAACATATTCTTCAACTTCCCACATATCTACGCCAGGCTTAATCAAATCACGTAAGCCGATATGAATGCTTGCTAGAAAATCACCAGCCTTGTCCATAGCTTCGATTTCACGAGCTGATTTTAATGTTATCATTTTTTCTCCTAGTTTCTAATTAATTTTAACGGTCACATTTGCTTTTGAAACAATCTGATGACCATGATAAATATCGTAATCAATAATAGCTGATCGTCTCGTATGATGGATAATGCGTGCTTGAATGCGCAGTATATCATCTATCTGAACAGCCTGCAAAAAGTAGATCAGCATCTGCTCAATGATGAGATTGCGCCCACTATTCACAACTAAATCTTGAGTCATGTGGGTCAGAATTTCTGCCAATACACCATTAGCCAAAACACCGTTCTTCTCTAACATAAAGGGTTCCACTGTAATGACGACTTCATCATGGTGATAAGAAAGTTTTTGACCAATCTGCTCAGAAAAAGTCGGTAGAGCCGAAACTTGGGAACGACTCATTTTCTCCATGACATCTCGTCTGGTTACAACCCCAAGCAAGGTTTGATTATTCCGAACAACCGGTACCATTTCAAAGTCTTCTGCGATCATCCGTTGACTCACATTGGCAATATTTGTCGATAATCCAACCAAAAATAGACTACGAGACATGACCTTGTCAATTGTGGTACTTGGTGACTTATCACCAGCGTCTCTCATTGTAACAACCCCAACAACGACCTGATGTTGGTTAATAACTGGGAAACGACTGCTACGATTCTTACGAACCAAATCCAAATAATCTTTGACTGTATCGGTTTCTCTTAGAAAACCATACTCATGACTCGGACGGTAAAGTTTCTCAACTGTCAGAATATCAGTCTTGATTTGGACATTTGACAGGGCTTTATTGATCATGGTCGCGACAGTGAAAGTGTCATGTTTGCTTCTTAAAACTGGAATTCCTTTTTGATTGGCCAGTTTAAGAACATCATCATGAATCTGAAATCCCCCTGTAACCAGAACGGCATTTTCATTTTCAAGTGCTAACAGTTGGATACGGGTACGGTCTCCGACAATCAAAAGTCCCCCGTCATGAAGATAGGATAAGATATTTTGTTCAGTCATGGCACCAATTGAAAACTTACTGAATTCTCTATCTAAACCTTCTTGCCCAGCCAGAACCTCAGAAGAAGTCACTTCTGCAATTTCAGCAAAAGTTAATCTTTCAATCGCAACTTTCTGTGATTTGACGCGGATTGTTCCACTTCTAGGACGGGTCTCCACAATTCCACGGTTTTCAGCTTCCTTGATAGCGCGATAGGCCGTTCCATCACTGACTCCCAGATGGTTGGAAATACTACGAACACTGACCCTTTTACCTACTGGTAATTCCTCCAAATAGCTTAGAATTTCCTGGTGCTTACTCATTGAATTCTCCTTTTACATACCGAAATTCAAGATAATCCCGCATTTTTCTTGTGTAACGATCACTTCCCTTAAACTGACGAAACAAACTAAACCCAGACTTAAGAGCAACCTTTTGGCTAGCTTCATTTTCGAGGTGGGTAATGATAGATAATTGTTTTAAACCAAATTCCTCAAAAGAAAGCTGACAAATTTTTCTAACAACCTCTGTCATAAATCCTTGCGACCAAGCATCTTTTCTCAAAAAATAGCCAAGCTCAGCTTCTTTTTTGATTTCATCTAACTTCTCAAATTTAATAGAACCAATCATTTGTTGATTTTTCTGGTCACAAATTGCCCACACTCCCAAAGGGGACTTCATAAAGTAATTGGCCAGTGCATATTGACTTTCTTCTGGACTTGCCTGAGTTGGGAAAATAAATTGTAAATTTTCAGGATTTGAGGCTATCTCATGGAAGTCTTGACTATCACTAAAAAAGAAAGGACGCAAATACAAGCGATCCGTTTCAAAAAAAGAAAACATTGCTAATTTGGTCCAAATATTCATAAACACCTCTACGGTTTAATCCTCAACAAGTGTAATATCCGCTCCTAGATTACGTAATTTTTCGATAATATCAGAATAACCACGTAAGATAAACTCGATATTGGTAATTTCAGTTTGTCCCTCGGCCATCAAACCAGCAATAACCAAAGCTGCACCAGCTCTTAAGTCGGTCGCTTTAACACTGGCTCCACGCAAATTACGTCCACCCGTGTACAAAATATGACCATTTGTTGTCGAAATGTCCGCATCCATCTTTGCTAGTTCAAAAACATGATTTACACGTTTTTCGTAAATCGTATCAACAATTGTACCACGACCATTCGCTCTTAGTAAAAGAGGGGTAAGCGGTTGTTGCAAATCAGTTGCAAAGCCTGGGTAAGGAGCTGTCTTAATATTGATTGCTTTCAAATTAGACTGCTCTTCGACAAAAATGCTGTCTTCAGATACAGTCATTCTCACTCCCATTTCTTCCAACTTAGCAATAAATCCTTCTAGGTGTTCGTAAAGAACATTATTGATACGAATTCCCTTGCCGACTGCAGCAGCTAAAGAAATATATGTTCCAGCTTCAATACGATCTGGAATCACCTGATGACGGGTTCCATGTAATCTTTCAACACCATCAATAATGATGATATTAGTTCCTGCCCCACGGATATGGGCACCCATATTATTCAAGAGAGTAGCTACATCAATAATCTCAGGTTCACGGGCTGCATTTTCAATAATAGTACGACCATTCGCTTTAACCGCAGCAATCATCGTATTGATCGTTGCCCCTACACTAACCGTATCCATGTAAATACTTGCACCATGAAGTCCTGTATCTTTAGCAGATAACTTCATGTTATCTCCCTCGTAGCTAACAGTGGCTCCCATAGCTTCAAAAGCCTTAAGGTGTAAGTCAATAGGGCGAGGGCCCAGATCACATCCACCAGGTAAACCAACTGTCGCTTCACCAAAACGACCTAAGAGGCTCCCATAAAAATAGTAAGATGCACGAAGACTATTGATTTTTCCATAAGGCATTGGAATATTTTGAACACCTCTTGGATCAATCTCCAATACATCGTCATAACGCTTAATAGTAGCTCCCATCAATTCCATGATTTCGACAAGACTTGCTACATCCGAAATATCTGGAACGCAATCCAAAGTCACCACATCATCAGCCAAGATAATAGCCGGAATTAAGGCTACAACACTATTTTTAGCACCACTAATAGTGATTTCACCTTGCAGTGGTAATCCACCATTGATAACAATTTTTCTCATTCTAAGTTTTCAATACTCTTTCAAGATTTCTAATAAGGTCTTTGAAATAAAGTATATCATAAATTTATCCTTTTTTCCATACTTTTCAATTTTATTGGATAAATCAGAGTTGACGAGTTAGTAACTGAATTACTAATACTCAATGAAAATCAAAGAGGAAACTAGCCGCAGGTTGCTCAAAGCACTGCTTTGAGGTTGTAGATAGAACTGACGAAGTCAGCTCAAAACACTGTTTTGAGGTTGTGGATAGAACTGACGAAGTCAGTTACCTATACCTACGGCAAGGCGACGCTGACGTGGTTTGAAGAGATTTTCGAAGAGTATAATCTTTCTCGAATCGCTATTGCCCCTTTTTTGCCCCCTAAATACAAAAATAGCCCTTCGGATAAAATCCGAGGGGCTAGAAACGTTGTTAAATCAACGGCCGAACTTTTGAATTTCAAGGTTCGGGATAAAATAGTTCACTGAACTATTTTATTTTTTAAGGTTGTAGAATGATTTCAATCCACGGTATTCTGCTACTTCACCAAGTTGGTCTTCGATGCGAAGCAATTGGTTGTATTTAGCGATACGGTCTGTACGTGAAAGTGAACCAGTCTTGATTTGTCCTGCGTTAGTTGCAACTGCGATATCAGCGATTGTTGAATCTTCAGTTTCACCTGAACGGTGTGATACAACGGCAGTGTAACCAGCTTCTTTAGCCATTTCGATAGCTTCAAAAGTTTCAGTAAGAGTACCGATTTGGTTAACTTTGATAAGGATTGAGTTAGCAGCACCTTCTTGAATACCACGTGCAAGGTAGTCAGTGTTTGTTACGAAGAAGTCGTCACCAACAAGTTGTACTTTCTTACCAAGACGTTCAGTAAGAGCTTTCCAACCATCCCAGTCGTTTTCATCCATACCATCTTCGATAGTGATGATTGGGTATTTGTTAACCAATTCTTCAAGGTAGTCGATTTGTTCTGCAGATGTACGAACAGCAGCGCCTTCACCTTCAAATTTAGTGTAGTCGTAAACTTTACGTTCTTTATCGTAGAATTCTGATGAAGCACAGTCAAATCCGATAAATACGTCTTTACCTGGAACATATCCAGCAGCTTCGATCGCAGCAAGGATAGTTTCAACACCGTCTTCAGTTCCTTCGAAACGAGGAGCGAATCCACCTTCGTCACCTACGGCAGTTTCCAAACCACGAGATTTAAGGATTTTCTTAAGTGCGTGGAAGATTTCAGCACCGCAACGAAGAGCTTCTTTGAATGTTGGTGCACCAGCAGGTACGATCATGAATTCTTGGAAAGCGATTGGAGCATCTGAGTGAGAACCACCGTTGATGATGTTCATCATTGGAGTTGGAAGAACTTTAGTGTTGAATCCACCAAGGTAGCTGTAAAGTGGGATTTCAAGGTAGTCAGCAGCAGCACGAGCTACAGCGATAGACACACCAAGGATTGCGTTCGCACCCAATTTACCTTTGTTAGGAGTACCGTCAAGTGCGATCATAGCACGGTCGATAGCTTGTTGATCACGTACATCGTAGCCGATGATAGCTTCAGCAATGATGTTGTTTACGTTGTCAACAGCTTTTTGTGTACCAAGACCACCGTAACGAGATTTGTCACCGTCGCGAAGTTCAACTGCTTCGTGTTCACCAGTAGAAGCTCCTGATGGAACCATACCACGTCCGAAAGCACCTGATTCAGTGTAAACTTCTACTTCAAGTGTTGGGTTACCGCGTGAGTCTAGGACTTCGCGAGCGTAAACATCAGTAATAATTGACATTTTTTACTCTCCTTATGAGTTAAATTTTTTACACCTCTATAATACCTTAAAACCCCTCCTTTTTCAAGAAAAAACGTTATCTTTGTGCAAATTTTCCTTAACTTTATAAAGTAATCGCTTTCTTTTGTCTGTTTTATTCTAACTTTTATGATATACTGTTTTCATGACAGATTTATCAAAACAATTACTTGAAAAAGCTCATGGTGGGCCAAAACTAAATCCGGATGAGCAAAGACGCTATCTGGGTACTTTTGAGGAAAGAGTTCTTGGATATGCAGATATTGACACAGCAAATAGCCATCAGCTAGAAAAAGGCTTTTTATCTATTTTAGAAAACCTTCAGGAAAAGGCTGAACCACTATTTGTGAAGATTTCACCAACTATCGACTTTGACAAACAAGTTTTCTACTTAAAAGAAGCCAAAGAAACCGATAGTCAAGCTACCATAGTATCTGAAGAGCATACTTCTTCTCCCTTCGGTCTGGTTATCCATAGCAATGCACCAGTACAAGTAGAAGAAAAGGATCTTCGACTTGCTTTTGCAAAACTTTGGGAAGGTAAAAAGGAAGAACCAGTCAAAACATCCTTCTGGAAGAAATGGTTTGGCTAAATCTTACTCAGACTTAATAAACGCCCTATATTGGCAGCCGTGTGCTCCAAATAGAGACTGGCCTTTTTCAAACTATCTTCTAAAGGTTCACTTTTCTCCAAAATTGAAAAAGCCGCTTGGATATTCTCAAATGGTAGGGAAGGTAAATCCTCAGCAATACTACCACAAATAGCAATGACAGGAACTCCGACAGGAGTTCTTTTTGCAACACCTATAGGCGCTTTCCCAGCAAAGCTTTGATTGTCCAGTCTTCCTTCTCCAACAACAACCAAGTCAGCATCTGCAACTTTCTTATCAAAATCAATCAAATCTAAACAGGTATCAATCCCAGATACGATGCTTGCCTGAGCAAAGGCACACAAGCCAGCAGCAATGCCTCCACCAGCTCCTGCTCCTTTAATTTCCAATGTTACATGTGAGGCTTTTTCATAAAAATCTTGGATTGCCTGATCTACGGCCTCAAACATAGTAGGTTGTAAACCCTTTTGTTTTCCAAAAGTGTAAGTCGCACCTTGATGACCACATAAGGGACTCACGACATCTGCTAAAATACGAATTTGAACATCTTCAGGAATTCCATAGCGATTTTCTGTTGAAACAGAAGCTAATTTTAGTAAGGATTGACCGCATGCAGGCAAGACATTTCCATCCTTATCATAAAATTGATAACCCAATCCAGCAGCGATCCCAATCCCTCCATCATTACTGGCCGTGCCACCAACGCCGATATAGATTTCTGTAATCCCTTTAGCAATGAGATGACGAATCAATTCTCCAATACCACAAGTTTGGATTTGAAGTGGATCTCGTTTCTCTAGCGAAATCTTTCCAAGGCCAACCAAGTCGGCAACTTCGAATAGTGCCAGTTGACTTTTTTGAAAATAGCGCATTTCTTCTTTTTGGCCAAAAGGTCCTGTCACTTTGATCCATTTTTCTTCTAGGTCAAGAGAATGTCGAATGGCATCTACAGTACCTTCGCCCCCATCACCAACAGGGCAGAGGAGACAGTCTACATCTGCTATCGATTGTTGGAAGCCTCTTTTAATAGATTCAGCTACCTCTTCAGCGGACAAGCTTTCCTTAAACGAATCTGGTGCAATTACAATCTTCATATTTTCCCTCATTCTAAATAGGCAATCAAAGGAAGTACTTCTAAAAAATCTCTCTTGTCAACATGATGTGGTATTTCTTTTCTGAGTACTTCTTTTGCACAAAAGGCGATTCCCAGTCCTGATGACTTCAACATTAATAGGTCATTGGCCCCATCACCGATTGCAACTGTTCTTTCTCTAGGAAGTTTCAGTTTCTCTCTCCATTTTTCCAGAATCTCTTTTTTGACCTCAGGACTGATAATTTGTCCAACTAATTTTCCTGTTAGAAGACCATCTTTGACTTCAAGTTGATTGGCAGAGAAATAGGCAATGCCAAGTGATTTTGCTAATCTCTCAACTATTGGAGTAAATCCACCGGACACTAGACCAACTAGGATTTCATTCTTTTGGAGAATAGAGATAAATTTCTGTGCATTTAGCGATAGATGAATTGAGTTGAAGACGTTATCAAAGACCGAATCAGGAAGACCTTCCAAGAAGGACACTCTTTTTCGTAAACTGCTTTCAAAGTCTATCTCTCCTCGCATTGCCTGACTTGTAATCTGCGCAATTTCCGCCTCACGACCTGCCTCTCTTCCCAACAAATCAATCACTTCTTCTAGGATTAAGGTTCCATCCACATCCAACACACACAAGCCTTTTACTTGAGACATCAGTTCTCCTCTCTAAATAGCCTAAAAATCGTATGAAGTCATCATACGATTTTATCTATTAATTAACTAAACTATGGTACAAGTCAAGGTATGACTTGCAGGCTGTATCCCATGAGAAATCACACTCCATAGCTTGTTTTTGTAGATCTCTCCAAACGTCAGGATGGTTTCTATACAAGTCCAAAGCTGTTTGGAAAGTCCAATTTAACCAATAAGGAGATAGATTGTCAAAGCTAAAACCAGTACCGCTTCCTTCGATTGGATTGAAGGCACGAACGGTATCTCGCAAGCCTCCAACTTCATGGACCAATGGCAAAGTTCCATAACGCATAGCCATCATTTGAGACAAGCCACATGGTTCAAAACGACTTGGCATGAGGAAGAGATCACAAGCTGCGTAGATTTCTTGAGCTAGTTTGACATCAAAAGTGATATTTGCTGATAGCTTGTCTGGGTAAATCTGAGCAAACCACGAGAAAGCCCCTTCAAAGGCTGGATCGCCAGTTCCCAAAAGAACAATCTGAACATCATTTTGCAAGATATGGTGCAGACTTTCCACCACCACATCAAAACCTTTTTGACGTGTCAAACGAGAAACAATTCCCACCAGAGGAACATCAGCCCTAACGGGTAAGCCAACTCTTTCTTGCAATTTTGCCTTATTCTGGGCTTTCCCAGACAAATCTTCCTGACTAAAATGATAATCTAAAAGAGCATCCGTCTGAGGATTATAAAGGTCAGCATCAATCCCATTCACGATACCAGATACTTTACCTGATTCCATTCGAAGAATTTGATCCAAGTTACATCCGAACTGACTGGTCATAATTTCATGAGCATAACTAGGTGAAACGGTTGAAACACGGTCAGCATAAAGAATACCAGCCTTCATCCAGTTCAGACAGTTGTTCCAGCGAAGGGTGCCATCAGCGTATCGCTCAAAGCCAACTCCAAACAAATCCCATAACATTCCTTCTGAAAATTGTCCTTGGAATTCTAAATTATGAATAGTTAAAACAGTTTTTATTCCTTGATAGGATTGAATCCAACGGTATTTTTCCTTCAACAAGAAAGGAATCATAGCTGTATGGTAGTCATGAACATGGAGAAGGTCAGGAATAAAGTCAATTCTTTCCATAGCCTCAATGGCAGCCAGTTGGAAAAAGGCAAAGCGTTCTCCGTCATCAAAATCACCGTAAACATGACCACGGAAGAAATAATATTGGTTGTCAATAAAGTAGAAGGTTACACCGTTTAAGACGGTTTTCTTAATTCCACAGTACTGTCTGCGCCAACCAACACTCACCTCAAAATGAAGAACATCTTCAATCTGATTTCCAAATTTAGCCTCTACCATGTCATAGTAGGGTAAAATTACTGCAACTTCATGTCCCGCTTTTACCAGTGATTTGGGAAGAGCGCCAATGACGTCTCCCAAACCACCTGTTTTTGAAAAGGGTGCACCCTCAGCTGCTACAAATAAAATTTTCATGAATGAATATCCTCTGTTACTTTAGCACCTTTCTTAACGACGACTGGATGTTCTGCAGTTCCACGGATCACAACTCCATCCGCAACTTCAACACCCTTGTCCAAGATAGCATATTCGACCTGAGCACCTTCTCCAATAACAACACGAGGGAATAAGATGCTATCTTTAACCAAGCTATCCTTATGGACATGAATATTACGTGATAAAACAGAATTAGCCACTTGACCTTCAACAATACTACCTGAAGCAAACTGAGATGTACTTACCTTAGATGTATTAGCATAGTAGGTCGGTTCTTCGTTTTTGACCTTTGTATAAATCTTTTGGTTTGGAGTAAAGAGAGAGTAGAATTTTTGGGATTCAAGCATATCTTTATTAGCTTGGTAATAAGACTCTACAGAATGAATATTTGCTAGATAACCTGTGTACTCGTAGGCAAAAGCCCCTTCTTTTGCAGCCAAATCCCGTAAAACATAACGCAATTTCTCTGGATGTTCTTTCTTAGCTTCTTCTAAGCGTTCAATCAACCAAGGTGTATCTACGACAAAGATATCTGTGGACATATTGAACGTTTCAGCTGTTGACTTGCTATCAAAGAGTTTATGAGAAAGAACATGGTCTGTTTCATCCACTTCTAAGATTGCATTTACTTCTGAAATATCTTTCTTAGCTAGTTTTTTATAAACTACAGTGATAGGTCCTTTTGTTGTACTATGTAGATGGAAAACTTGGTTCAAATCGATGTTAATTAGAACATCACAGTTGAGGGAAACTGTTTGGTTTGACCCAGAGCGTTTTAAATAAGTAAGAAGCTGTTGGTAGTATTCTTTTCCAACTGTGCTACTCTCAACGCGTGTATTATAAATTCCTAGATAGTAATGGCTAAGAAGAGTTGATAAGCCCCACTCGCGTCCTGAACGAATATGGTCAAAGACTGAGCTGATATTATCCTGCTGGAAAATACCAAAGACGCTACGAACACCTGCATTAGCAAGACTAGAAAGCGGGAAGTCAATCAAACGATATTTCCCACCAAATGGCAAACTTGCTACTGGACGGTGGTCCGTCAATGTCGACATATCATGAAAACCAACTGTATTTCCTAAAATGGCAGAATATTTATCAATCTTCATCTGTTGCTACCCCCACTACTTCATTATATCCTACAACTTGTACTTCATCTGTTCCATCAATTTCGACACCGTCAGAAATAATCGCACCTTCACCAATAATGGCACGTTTAATCTTAGCTCCTTGACCAATGATAGCTCCACTCATGATAACTGAATCAACAACTTCCGCTCCTTCGCGAACTTGCGCGCCTGTTGAAAGGATAGAATGTTTAACAGTTCCATCAACGAAACATCCGTCTACAACTAATGAGTCTTCCACATCAGCATTTGCCCCGAGGAAGTTTGGTGGTGAAATCAAGTTTCTTGAGTAAATCTTCCATTGACGGTTACGACTATCCAAGGCATTCTCTGGAGAAATGTACTCCATGTTCGCTTCCCAAAGAGACTCAATGGTACCAACATCTTTCCAGTAACCGCTAAATTCGTAAGCATAAACACTTTCACCTGACTCAAGGTAATTCGGAATGACATTTTTACCAAAGTCTGACATATCTACATTGCTCTTTTCAGCAGCGACTAACATATTGCGCAGACGTTGCCAATCAAAGATGTAAATACCCATAGAAGCTTTTGTAGATTTAGGTTGAGCTGGTTTTTCTTCAAATTCAACAATACGATTATTAGCATCGGTATTCATGATACCGAAACGGCTAGCTTCTTTCAGGGGAACATCAAGAACTGCTACTGTCAAGCTGGCATTATTATCCTTATGAGATTGGAGCATATCATCATAGTCCATTTTATAGATATGGTCCCCAGACAAAATCAAGACATACTCAGGGTTGACACTGTCGATATAGTCGATATTTTGGTAAATAGCGTGACTAGTCCCCTCAAACCAACGATTTCCTTCACTTGCAGAATAAGGTTGAAGAATAGAGACACCTGAATTAATACCGTCTAAGCCCCAACTTGAACCATTCCCAATATGGTTGTTGAGAGCAAGTGGTTGATACTGTGTAATGACCCCAACATTATGAATCCCTGAGTTGGCACAGTTTGATAGGGCAAAGTCAATGATGCGGTAGCGCCCACCAAATTGCACAGCTGGTTTTGCAATACTTTGAGTGAGTTTACCGAGACGAGTTCCTTGCCCACCAGCAAGAATCAAAGCTAACATTTCATTCTTCATTTTCTACTCCTTTTTGGTTTTTACTTGTGACGGTTTTTGCAGATTTCAAGCGACGTTTGATTTTCCATACACTAGCTCCCATAGCCGGTAGGGTAAAGGTCAAGGTCTGCTCATAATCTTTCCATAGTCCTTCTTGCGTTTGAACAGTTTGATTATGTTCTTTCCAAACGCCTCCCCACTCTTCTAACTCAGTATTCCAGACTTCTTCATAAATCCCTGCAACAGGAAGTCCGATTGTAAAATCTTTTCGTTCAACAGGTGCCATATTAAAGATACAGACTAACATATCATCCTTCTTACCCTTACGGATGAAGGAAAGAACACTCTGGTCTCGATTATCCGCATCAATGATTTCAATACCATCATAGCTGGTATCGATTTCCCACAGACAGCGGTTGTCTTTGTAAAACTGGTTTAGCTGAGAAGTGAAATACTTCATCTTAGCATTCATTGGGTCTTCTAGGTTAGACCATTCCAACTGTTCTTCGGATTTCCATTCTAGGAATTGACCGTATTCGCTACCCATGAAGAGCAATTTCTTACCAGGGTGACAAATTTGGTAAGTGTAGAGATTACGCAAGCCTGCGAATTGATTGTAACGATCTCCCCACATCTTATGCATCATACTCTTCTTGCCATGAACCACTTCATCGTGCGAGAATGGCAAGAGATAGTTTTCATTGAAAACATACATAAAGCTGAAAGTCACCAAATTAAAGTCATATTTACGATAAATCGGATCTTCTTCGTAGAAACGGAGGATATCATTCATCCAGCCCATGTTCCATTTGTAGTCAAATCCTAGACCACCAAGCTCTCTCATTCCCGTAATCTTGGTTGCAGACGAACTTTCTTCTGCAATCATCATCACATCTGGATATTCTAACTTAATAATGTCATTCAAGCGTTGAAGGAAATAATAACCTTCATAGTTGAGATTTCCCCCATCTTTGTTAGGTGTCCATGGAGCATCATCATAGTCCAAATAAAGCATGTTGCTAACTGCATCCACACGAATACCATCCAAATGATAGACATCGATCCAATGCTTAATACAAGAAATCAAGAAGGACTGGACTTCATTTTTTCCAAGGTCAAAATTGAGAGCGCCCCAACCATAGTTATGAGCCTTATTATGGTCTTGGTACTCAAAAGTCGGTGTCCCATCATAATAGGCTAAGGCATCATCATTGATGGTAAAGTGACCAGGTACCCAGTCTACGATAACCCCAATATTATGGATATGACACTCCTCGACAAAATCTTGAAACTCCTCTGGTCTACCATAAGCATGCTCTAAAGCGAAGTAACCCATAAGCTGATAACCCCAACTCAAGCCCAAAGGGTGGGACATCAAGGGCATAAACTCAATATGAGTATAGTTCATTTCAACGAGATAAGGAATGAGTTCATTCTTGAGCTGGGCAAAACTATAAGGACTACCATCAGGATTTCTTTTCCATGACCCAGCGTGAACTTCATAGATATTGACCGGACGTTCAGCAAAGCCCCAACGTTTTCTTCGTGCCAGCCAAAGTCCATCCTTCCATTTCTTCTCAGGAAGCTCTGTTACGATTGCCCCTGTTCCTGGACGAGCCTCATATCTGACAGCAAAAGGATCAATCTTCATCAGTTGATGACCATTTTGACGTGTGACATGATATTTGTAAATATGCCCTTCTTGAGCCATATTGGTAAAAACTTCCCAGACCCCAAAGTCATTTCTTACCATTGGAATCTGATTTTCAATCCAGTTGGTAAAATCCCCCACCAAGTGAACAGCCTGAGCATTGGGAGCCCATACACGAAATGTATAACCATACTCTCCATTTAGCTCTTCCCTATGTGCTCCTAGATAATGCTGAAGGTGAAAATTTTCTCCTGTCATAAAGGTGCGCAAAGCTTCTCTTTTATCCATAAGACCTCCTCTTTTCTGTAAGCGTTTTCTATGTTTTTATTATACTACCTTTTTAGAGAAGATTCAAGTGAATTACTATATTTAGTAAAAATTCTTTTGAAAATCTTCAACAAATTCACTGATTTCTTCACTTGTAAATCAAGAATTTTTCAGAAACGCTTTGAAAACGAATTCTTTTTTATAATACTATCACAAAGTTCGTTATTTTGCTAACATAAAATATAATTTTAAGTAAAAAAATAAACCAGGAAACGAATTTCCTGATTTTATTGTTTTTAAGAGATACAGTACTGCAAATAAATTTAAATTATAAATCTATTCTACAAAACTTTAAAGACGCTGGCACTAACGCCACCAACCATGTCTTTATCATCTAAATGGCTATTGGTCACCAAGAGTTCTAGATTTCCAGCATTTTCAAACTGGAAGTCTTGCCCTTTAGCATTAAATACAACCAGTAAATGTTCTTCCCCTTGAATCTCATAGACAATCAAACCGCTATGTTCAATCGCAGAATGTACAAAGACATGATGGTAAATTTCATCATAGCTAGAGTAAGAAAAGGCACCAGTTTTTGTCTTCAATCGGATGACTTGACGGATAAACTCAATACTGTCTTGACGCTCATTAATCAAGTCCCAGTTGACTTGATTCACACTGTCAGGAGCATTATAGCTATTCATCGCACGCTCTCTATCATCATGTGACAACTCACCATTCTCACCAGTCGCAACGAGTTTGGTACGACCAAATTCTTGACCGATTTCCATAAAGGCCATCCCCTGCATGAGCAGATTCATAGCTGTGGCTGTTTCGACCTTACGCATGATTTGTTCTGAACTTTGGTCTGGATGAAGGGTTGCCAATAAATCGTGAAGATTGTAATTGTCATGGGCTTCCACATAGTTAAGCACCTGATTTGGATGTGTATAGGTTCCTAATTCACGACTTCCTAGGATTGCTTTAGCTAGAATTGGCTCTGTCGCAGCACCACTGACAAAACCTGATTTAATTGCACCGTAAACTTCTCCACCTTTGACAGCATCACGCTGATTGTCATTAAAGAAACCAATATTTGGCATTTCGTAGGCGTTGTCTTTCTTAGCCTTATCATAAGGGGCAAGACCTGTTCCCATATCCCATCCTTCTCCATAGAGGATAATGTTAGGGTCGATTTCATCCAAACTCTGACGAATCATCTGCATGGTCTTGACATCATGAATCCCCATCAAGTCAAAACGGAAGCCGTCAATATTGTATTCCTGCACCCAGTATAGAAGAGAATCAATCATATACTTACGGAACATTTCGTGTTCGCTGGCTGTTTCATTTCCAACACCCGTTCCATTCTGGAAGGTACCGTCTGGATTCATACGATAATAATAGTCAGGGACAGTTGTTTGGAAAGGTGCATCAACAACTGAAAAGGTATGGTTATAGACCACATCCATAATGACACCAATACCCGCAGCGTGGTAAGCTTGAACCATGGTCTTCAAATCACGAATGACCTGAGCAGGATCATCTGGATTAGTTGAAAAACTTGTTTCTGGCGCGTTATAGTTTTGTGGGTCATAACCCCAGTTGTAGGTTACATTTCCATCCTCATCGTATTCTTTATGACGGTCTGCAATTGGTTGCAACTGAACATAATTGTAGCCCAACTTCTTGATGTGATCAAAAGCAGTTGACTGACCGTACTGGTTAACTGTTCCAGTCTGAGCAGCACCTAAGAACGTTCCTCGAAGATGTTCATCCACACCTGAGGTCGGTGATTGGGTCAAATCACGAATATGCATTTCACAAATAACTGCCTTACATGGATTTTCCAAACGCCAAGCAGCATCAGAACCATGCTTGACCTCAAAGTTTTCAACTTGCTTTTCTGCATGATTCAGAATAGCAGAACGTTTGCCATCGGGACTGGTCGCAATGGTGTAAGGATCACGTGTCAGTGTTTGGTGATGAGGGAATTGGACTTGATACTGATAAGCCTTACCAGTCAAATCTTCCTCAACATCCAAACTCCAGACACCAATAGTATTGTCCTTATGGTTATAAGAGTAGCGATTGCCTCTTTCCATATCAAAAGTTTTCCAAACAGAGGCATCATTAGCAGCTGATTCATAAACCACAACCTGCACTGCTGTCGCTGTTGGTGACCAAAGGGAAAAATGAGCCTGATTGTCCTCTACACGGCAACCCAATTCACCTTGGTAGCCCCAGTGGTGGTCGAAACTAGCACTGTTAATGGCCTTATCAAAGGCAAAAGGATTTTGATTTTTATAGAAAGGACTGGCAATAGCAGGATTTTCAGAATAATAAATTCTGTCATCACCTTCCAAAATCCAGACCTCTGTTAAGAGGGGATAGTGATTAAAACGGATAGCATATTCTTTACTAGTTTGACCTGTATGAACCACAAAATTCAAGCTTTCTAAGGGATGAACACTTGGGTGTTCAAAGCTAAATAAGGCTCCAAAATAATCTTCTTGGTAAGTTAGTAAATCAATTCGTTGATCCTTACTCTTTACAAAAGAGCAAGTGTCATATTCACCATTCTTGCGATGGTAATGAATGCGCATAGGGTAGGTATACATTTTTATTTTTCCTTTTTATTTTATTTCTGTTTCACTAATAAATTCTTGACCAATCTCGTCTCAATTAACAGACATAGTCAAATGATCCAAACTCTGTTTTTAAACGATCATTACAAACTTTCTAGCCATGCCTCGTCTCTAACCTCAATACCAAGTTCTTGTGCCTTTTGAAGTTTACTTCCAGCATCTGCTCCTGCAACAACAAGATCGGTCTTTTTAGAAACACTGCCTGTTACTTTTGCACCCAGACTTTCGAGTTTACTTTTAGCTTCTGAGCGCTTGAGACGTTCTAATTTTCCAGTCAAGACCACAGTCAAACCTGACAAGGCCGCATTCGCAACTACTGTCTGACCTTTATAATCCAGATTGACCCCAGCTTCTTTCAATTCTGTGAGGAGAATTTCAGAGCCTTCTGTCGCAAAATAAGTTTGAAGACTTTTGGAAATCACCCCACCCAAACTTTCAATACTAGCCACTTCCTCTGGATCTGACTGAGCCAGATTTTCAATTGAATGGAAATGTTGAAGTAACAGCTGACTGGCCTTGCTTCCTACATGGCGAATTCCCAAACCAAACAAGAGTTTTTCAGCAGAGTTTTCCTTAGATGCTTGAATGGCTTGATACAGTTTAGCAGCGGACTTCTCCTTAACCCCCTCTAAAAGGAGAAAATCTTCCTCTTTCAAACGATAAATATCTGCCACGTCCTTAACCAAATTGGCAGCAAAGAGTTTCTCAACAATAGATGGACCAAGACCTGTAATATTCATGGCATCTCGAGAGGCAAAGTGAATCAAACCTTCCATGATTTGGGCAGGGCAACGTGGATTGATACAACGCAGGGCTACTTCATCTTCAAAGTGCAACAAGTCCGAATCACAACTTGGGCAGTTTTTAGGGATATCTAGTTTCTCTTCAGAAACCCGTTTGGACTCTACCACACGTAAAACGGCAGGGATGATATCACCAGCCTTATAGACGATAACCGTGTCGTCTTTGCGAATATCTTTTTCAGCAATATAATCCACATTGTGTAGAGTTGCACGGCTAACAGTTGTACCAGCTAGTTGTACTGGTGTTAGATTTGCAGTCGGGGTTACAACACCCGTACGGCCAACTGTCCAATCAACTGATAATAGTTGAGCTTCTTTTTCCTCAGCAGGGAACTTGTAGGCTACTGCCCACTTTGGAGCCTTGACGGTAAAGCCGAGTTCTTCTTGGCTTGCTAGGTCATTGATCTTGATTACAACTCCATCAATATCATAAGGCAGATTTTCCCGTTCCTGTCCTACTTCTTGGATAAAATTCCAAATCTCATCCATGCTTTCAGCCAAGATTCGCTTAGGATTGACCACAAAACCTAGTTGTTCTAGGTGCTTCAAAACCTTTTCTTGGCTGTCACGAGTTGAAGGGCTGGCTTCTTGATAGAGAAACGTTGCAAGATTACGCTTGGCTACTACTGCTGTATCCAACTGACGCAGGGTGCCTGCTGCCGCATTACGAGGATTGGCAAATTCAGGCTCTCCATTTTCTTGGCGAGCTTGGTTGACCTGGTCAAAAGAAGCGCGTGGCATGTAACATTCCCCACGAACTGTGATATCTAGTTCTTCTGGCAAAGTTAAGGGAATATCCTTGACGCGTTTGAGGTTTTCTGTGATATTTTCACCAATTGAACCATCTCCACGTGTTGCACCTGCAACTAGAATCCCCTTTTCATAAGTAAGCGAGATAGATAAGCCATCGATTTTCAGCTCACAAATATAGGTCGGATGAGCCACTTCCTTACGAACACGCGCATCAAATGCTTCAAGCTCCTCACGTGAAAAAGCATCCTGCAAACTATAAAGAGGATACTGATGACTGTATTTTTCAAAACCATCTAAAACCTTGCCACCAACACGATGGGTCGGACTGTCTGCTAACACTTGATCTGGATAGGCAGTTTCTAACTCAACCAACTCTCGGTAAAGGCGATCATACTCACTGTCTGAAACCGACGGATTATCGCTGGTATAGTACTCAGTCGCATAGCGATTGAGCAAGGCGACTAACTCATTCATTCTTTTATTCATAAGACCATTTTACCATAAAACAAGCCCTCCTCACAAACGAGAAGGGCGGAAAAAATACTTAGATTGAAATTATTTTTGAAATTCAAGTAGCCTTATATCAATTTTTCAAAATGAGTTCGAACATAAATAAACGATATACAAGACAAGATGATAACACCACTTCCAATTATCAGGAAAGAAGAGAGATGTACACTTGGCAAGAATGTCATAAATCCTTTTGCAATAGGCATAAATAGAATAGCTAAGGTAAAAATTGTACTTAGTACTCTCCCAAGAAATTCGCTCTCAACATTGGTTTGTACCTGAGTAAAAAAGTGAATATTGAAAATCGTCATAAAGAGTTCACAAATGAAATTTCCTGAAAAAGCAAGATAGGAGGGGAGGGGGAAACCCATTATCATCACTCCAAGTCCAGTCAGAGCCAATAAAAACAGAAGCATTTCCATACTGGCTTTAATCTTACTAGCTAACAGCGCCCCAACAATAGAACCGATAGCACCCATTGTTAAAATAGTGGCATAGGCACCTTGAACTCCATAGAGCTGATTTGAAAAGGGGAGGAGGTAATTAAAGGCTGCGAAGAAAAAATTGACACTTGAAGCCATGACTAACAAAAAGAAGATTTCTTTTTGCTTCATAATATAGTGAACTCCCTCCTTGATATCAGAAAAAATAACTTTGAATGTAAGTTTCTTCTCACCCAAAGTCTTCTCTTCTTTCTTTGGAAGGAAAGCCACTAGAACAAAAGCAATGAAAAAAGTCAGCGAGTCTAGCAATAGCGTCATATGGAGACTTGCAAACTGTAAAACAAGGAAAGAAAGAACAGGAGAGCTAACACCTACAACCTGCAAAACCAGCTCTAAGCGAGAGTTATAGATCACAATCTCATCTTTCTCCACCACTTCAGTTATAATAGCTTTATTGGCTGTACGAGAAAAGGCAAAAGCAATAGCCTGAACAATGTTGGCAAAAATCAAAGCTCCAATCATCCAGCTGTCATTCCTTATGAAAGAAATAGCCAGACAAAGAATCCCACAAACAAGGTCTGTCATCATTAAAATCCTACGACGAGAAAAACGGTCTGAAATGACTCCGCCAAAAGGATTTACGAGAATAGATGTGACGAGTTCAGAAATCTGGTACATTCCTAAAACAGTCTGCCCGATAGTCCCCATGGAAGCCAACCAGACACTATTTCCATAATCATAGAGCATATTCCCTATCTTGTTAACAGCTCCACGGCTAATCAACTGTACTGCATAGCGATTCATATAAAAACTCCTCTCAAATTTTGAAACTATTGTATCAAAATCGAAAGAAGCTTTTTATTTTTTCCCTTATTTGGGAAAATTAATCTTTGACAAATTTTTCGTAGTGTTCTTGATAGTAGGCTACTTGCTCTGGGAGATCTAACACGTCAAAAATATGCATGGCCTCTTGCATCTGGCTACAACCTTCTTTACACTTTCCTTTTTGGTACAAGGCAAAACCTTTTAAGTAATGTAAAATATTTCGTTCATACAGACTAATGTTTTTACCAATAATCTTCTCTGTATAAGCCTCAAAATAGCTAGCATTATCAAAAGAAGCATGCTCTAAACAATGCTGGTAACAATTGAGGGCTAAAATCAACACTAATCTCTTATGGCGACCAATCTCTAGGTAAAACTCCTCCCTCTCCATAACTTCTCTACCAATCCGAGTGACATAGTCCACATCGTAGAAACTATAGAGGTTCCCGAAAAGAATCAATTCATACATGGTCCATTCTTCTGTTTTGAAGAGATAATCTGCTACCTTATCCAAATCATCCTGCTTCATATCATAACTCGAATCTCTTTGACAAATCAGACCTTGTAGCAAAATCCAGTTCAGCTCAAAATAAAGGGGATTCGTCGAACTCTTAGCCTTTTCAAGTTGTTCTCTTTGAAGCTTTTGAAAACCTGCAATATCATTTGAGTAGTAAAGCGGAATAATTTGTCCCATCATGGCAACATGTTCATGATTGTGAAAATTTCTTGCCTTGTCCATGAAATTTTCGATTGTTACATGAATGTTATCCAAAATCTCAAAGAAACGCGAGACTGCTAGGTCAGACTCCCCAAGCTCAAAGCGAGATAACTGAGAGGTAGAGCAAGACCCCCCTGCCGCCTCCTTTAAAGAATAATTTCCACTTGTCCGAAATTCACGAAATACTTTTCCAAGATGTTCCATTTTACACCTGCTCTGATAATTCTTCCCACTCAAGCATGGCTTCTTCCTGACGATGGCTGATTTTGTCCAGTTCAGCCTGCAATTCCATCAGTTTGCTGGCATCGTTTGTTTCCAACATTTGTTCAGAAATCGCTTGACTTTGACTTTCTAGCTCTTCAATTTCAGCTTCTAGACTTTCGATTTGTCGCATGAGTTTGCGAACTTCTTTTTGACTTTCTTTCTGAGCTTGATAGTCATTAACTGAGCTTGCTTCTTTTGCTTGATTGTTAGTTGAAGCTTCCTCAGTCTTACTCATTTCTACTTCTGCTTTCTTCTCGACATAGTAGTCGTAATCTCCAAGATAGAGAGTTGATCCATTCTCGGACAATTCCAGTACATGAGTTGCTACACGATTGATAAAGTAACGGTCATGGCTGACGAATAGAAGAGTTCCATCAAAGTCAATCAAGGCATTTTCCAACACTTCCTTGCTATCAATATCCAAGTGGTTGGTCGGCTCATCAAGGATCAGGAAGTTGTTGTTTTCCATAGACAATTTAGCCAAAAGCAAACGAGCTTTCTCGCCACCAGACAGCATACCAACTGATTTTTTAACATCATCACCAGAGAAAAGGAAGGCACCCAGACGGTTACGGATTTCAACTTCCGGTGTCAATTTGAAATCATTCCAGAGTTCATCTAGTACAGTATTACTTGGTGTCAGCTTGCTTTGGGTTTGATCATAGTAACCAACCTCAACATTAGCGCCAAAGCGCTTCTCACCCTTGATAAAAGGAATCTGATCCACAATAGACTTAATAAAGGTTGACTTGCCGATTCCATTTGGTCCAACAATAGCGACAGCATTCATCTTACGAAGATCCAGATTGATAGGCTCTGACAATATTTCCCCATCATAGCCAATAGCCGCATTTTCAACAGTCAGGACAACATTACCAGACGTTTTTTCAGACTGGAAGGTCATATTGGCTGATTTCTTGCCAGCTTCAGGCTTGTCCAAACGTTCCATTTTTTCCAGTTGTTTGCGGCGAGATTGGGCACGTTTGGTCGTTGAAGCACGGACTAGATTGCGATTGACAAAGTCTTCCAGAGCAGCGATCTCCTTCTGCTGCTTTTCATAGTCTTTTGCCTCAGTAGCTAGCTTCTGCTCCTTTAATTCGACAAAACGAGAGTAATTGCCCACATAGCGATCCAAGGAGTGCTTGGTCAAATCTAGCGTAATTGTCGCAACCTTATCCAAGAAATAACGGTCGTGGCTGACGATAATGAGGGCACCGCTATAATTTACCAAGTAATTCTCTAGCCAGGCTATAGTTTCAATATCCAAGTGGTTGGTTGGCTCGTCCAAGACCAAGAGATTGGGCTTTTCAAGTAGCATTTTGGCTAGAGCCAAGCGAGTATTTTGACCACCCGAAAGCTCGGCAATTTTCATCTGCCACATAGACTCATCAAACTTGAATCCATTTAAAATCGCTCGGATATCAGCTTCATAGGTAAAGCCACCTGCTTGGCGAAAATTCTCAGATAAGCGGTCGTAATCTGACATCAGTTTATCCAAATCATCACCAGACTTTTTACCCATCTCCAACTCCATCTGACGCAGTTGTTGCTCAGTCCGACGTAAGTCATCAAAGACATGAAGCATTTCATCGTAGATGGTATTTTCAGACTCAAAACGGCTATCTTGGGCTAGGTAAGATAGAGAAATATCTTTTTTCTTATTGATTTCTCCGCTAGTTGGCTCCTCTTCTCCAACCAAAATCTTCAAAAGAGTAGACTTACCTGCACCATTTTTCCCAACAAGGGCAATCCGATCTCGTTCATCAACTTGCAGGTTGATATTATCAAAAAGAACCTCTCCTGCAAAAGATCGCTCAATTTTATTAGCTTGTAAAATAATCATACAAGTAGTATAGCATGTTTCCCTAAGGCATTCAAGATAATCGTAAGTCTTAACCCAAATATCCTAGAAAAACCAGCTCTGCTTATGCTTGGTATTAAAAAATATTTGGATTAGAAACTCTATTTATTTTGCAAGATAGATGGTAAAACATTTCTACTCGTTCACAAGAATGACTCAAATTCAGAGACGGTCATGCCCAATTGTTCACTCGCAACCTCAGATGGCAGCAGACCTTGGCGAACGAGATTTAGTAGACCTACTTTTAATCCCTCTTCAATGCCTTCCGCTCGTCCTCGTTCCAGTCCTTGTTCAATCCCCTCAGCTCGACCACGTTCCAGTCCCTGTTCAATGCCCTCTTCGCGACCACGTTCAACCCCCTCCGCTCTAGCTGTTTCCAAGGCATAATCATGTGCTAACAAGGCTTGTTCTTCACGCATACGTAGTTGACTAAACATTTTCCTGTCCTCCTCGGACCAGCTTTTATAGTCCAGCAGTTGGTCTGCCTGGCTGATGGCTCGCTCAGGTTGCTGGGTAAAGGGTTTGTTCCCGAAAAACTCCAACCATGGTTTGCGAATGCTATCTTTGCTGGTTTCTCTATATTTTTTTAATTCTAAGAATGCCATCTTGACCAGATGGTTTTCTTGACCGTTATTGGTAATGGTTAAAACCTCACCTGTCGTGTCCTCGCGCATACTAAAACTGTGAAAAGCTAAGTCATCTTGAAAATAATTACTATCCACAATAGCTATTGCGTAAACAGGTGCGATATGTTTGTAACTCTGGTGTGTATCACCTTCTCGCTGACGAATTTTTTCTAGGTTTTGATTGACCTGACTACATAGGTAAGCCCACAAACGATTGATGAAAAAATTCTGATGATGAACTTGAATTTCGATGATTACTTGAGTGCCATTATCTAGTTCAGCCAAAACATCTATACTTGTATAGAAGTCCTGCGCCGAGTACGGCATGGAAGGCAAGACATGAATATTGCTCCCCTCCAAAATGGTCACATTTTTGGCTGGCAAGTCCAGCATATCGCGAATAAATTGACAAGTGATTTCTGGATTGCTAAAAATTTTCTTAGCAACCAAGTCATTGGTTGGGCTAATGCCCGGATGTCTGAGAATCATCCTTTTCCTCCTTTCATTATAGCACATTTTTTAATCTAGTTTTACTAAATTTGATGCTTCTATCTATTTATTCGGAAAAAGAGTAGAAAAAATAAAAGAAATCTCAAACTTTATAGCAAAATGAAATAAACTCTGAACAAATAGGATAGTAAAGTCGAATCAATTTCTAGCAATGTTTTATAAGTTATAATGCTCTATTCTGAATTTAAGATAACATATAATTTAAAGAGACTGGGCCAAAACTCAACTTCCGGAGAAAATGAAGTAAATCTTCCCACAATAAAACGCATAGTCTCAAGTTTTTCAATACCTGATACTATGCGTTTTTCTGATTTGAGAGGCTTTTTTCTCAGCCTCTTCTTAATCTTAGCTTTTCTCAACCTGCTACAGTTGATAAAGAGCTTTATTTTTCATCTTCTTTTTTCTTGAAGAATCCTAGTCCTAGACCAGCTAACAAGGTCATGATACCAGCGCTAGCCAAGGTAGCATTAGATTCTGTACCTGTGTTTGGCAATTCTGCTTTATCAGATGTTTTCGTAGATGTTACACTATCTACTGTCTTTTCTGATGTAGCTGTAGCCACTGCTTCACCTTTTTGTTCTGAAACTTTAGATGGTGCTGGGCTTGGAGTTTGAGCTTGCTTGGTTCTAAACACATGAACTGTCAAGTTATCTCCCTCACGGTGACTCTCAACAAATTCATAGCCTGGAACTTCACCTGCTTCTTCCTTATCAACTGATGGAACCTTCAAGTCTTTTCCGTTTTCATCGCGCCATACTGTACGAACCGCTGGAGTTTCAGCTTTGTTTGGTTTTTCTGGCGTTGAAGTTGATGGCGAACTTGATGGAGTCATTGGATGACTAGTTGGGCTTTCTGGTAAAATTGGAGTTCCATTCGCTACTTTCTCAAATGTATGCGTCAAAATACCTTCTTCTAAGCGACTAGATAACCACTTGTAGCCTGCAATTTCGCCAGCCTGTACTTTTTTGCCAACTACTTTTTCCTTAATCTCCTTACCTGCTGTATCTACCCATAGCGTTACTGGATGCTCTGGGTTTGCTGCTTCGATTGATAAAGCAGCGTATACAAACGGAGTATAACCACTCGTTTTATGCTTGGCTTGAGCTTGGACTTTTTGTTTATTGACAACTGATTCTCGTGGAATGGTTACAGTACCTGTTTTCTTGTCTAATGTAACATTTTCAGGTTGTTTGTCTAAAGTCCATTCACCAGTAGGTTGCTTGGTAAGAGTTAGAACTTCATTACCAGAGCCATTACTCTTAGGATAGATAATTTTGACTGTATCTGCATCTTTTTTAGGAGCTTTTACTTCGAAACTTGCTTTATTTGGTTCTTCCACAATAGCGATAGTTGGCGGAGCTACCTTAAGATCTGGTTGATCTTCAGGCTCAGATGGCTGTCCTGGTTGAGCTGGTGCTTCCTCAGGAGTGGTTGGTTGTCCAGGTTGTGGAGTTTCCGGTGTTGCTCCTGGTTGTGGTTGTGGAGTTTCTGGTGTTGCTCCTGGTTTCGGTTGTGGAGTCTCTGGTGTTTCTCCTGGTTTTGGTTGTGGAGTTTCTGGTGTTTCTCCTGGTTTCGGTT
>CAURMD010000009.1:0-36532 GCA_963525985.1 uncultured Streptococcus sp.
AAACTATCTTAACAGAAAAGGAATCATCTGTATAATTGTAAAAAATTAGGCTTTGATATAGTTTGAAACTATACCTCTGTTTTAGACAAAAGAAAAAGACTTGAGACAAATGCCTCAAATCCTTTGTGTAGCTTGTTTTTTAACTATATTTCAGTTAGACTGGCCAAACGCGTTATTAGTAATTCTTATAAGTGACTATGACTTGTTATTAGAAAAGACTATAAGTCAGTTTATTCAGCTTTTTTCCTGTTCGAGGGGGACGACTGCTAGTGTCTTTCCTAAACTGGCTAAAACTTTCAAGACTGTATCCAACTGAGGACTAGTCTTGCCTGTTTCCATTCTAGCTATGACAGGTTGACTCACTCCACTGAGTTCCTCTAGCTTTTTCTGACTGATTCCTTGCTTATGTCTGGCTTCAATCAACTCGCTCATGATAGCTACCCGCATATCACTTTCAAGTATTTCCTCCTTGGTAAAGAGCTCAGAGCGGACATCCTTCCAGTTACTTCCAATAGCACTATTCTTCATCACTTAACCCTCTTTCTATTAAGTCTATGTATTTTTTGAAAAAATGAGCGAATTATGAGCGAATTATGAGCGAATAAAGAGTGTTTTTTGTAGTTCCCGATTTTTCTAATAAACCTTGATTTACAAATAGTTGGAGATAACGACGCATGGTTGCTGCACTCAAACCTGTTAGTTCTTGTGCAACTGCAGTTGTTATCTGATAATTCTCTACAAGATAAGACTCTATTTTTTCAAAAATAGCTAGCTCACGTGGTTTCAAAAGTAATTTAACCGACTTTTCCGTACTATCATTTTTTTGCTGACTATAATCCAGCAAGGTTTCTAAAATCGCTTCAAGCATAAATTGGATGAATTTTGTAGAATCATTAGCCTCATTACTATCTGTTAAAGCTTGATAATACCCTGACTGGTGTCGGTAAATAACAGACTCGACAGGAAGCCACTCAAATAAAGGATTCCATCTACTCAAAATTAGGCTCTGCCACATCCGCCCCATACGACCGTTCCCATCCTCAAAAGGGTGAATAATTTCTAGCTCAAAATGTACGATACAAGATTTGACAATATCAGATATCTGACTAGCTTTAGCCCAAGCAAATAAGTCCGATACCAGATTAGGAACAAATTGTGGTCTCGCTCCAAGATGAACAACTTTCCCCGATCCATCAAAAACACCCACATCTCCTAATCGAAACTGACCTGGATGCTTAACCAAATCCTGGGTCAACAATCGATGAGCTAGTAAAAAATCATCTATACTGTATGGATTTAAGCGAAAAACCTTCTCATAAGCTTCATAAGCATTTTGGACCTCATGGATATCCTTAAGAGGGCCTAAAACTCTTTTTCCCTCTATGATATCAGTCACCTGTTCCAAAGAAAGACTATTATTTTCAATGGCAAGAGAGGACTGAATAGAGCGAATCCGATTTTCCTTGCGTAGGTGTAATTCCCTCGTTTCGAAAGAAAGTTGAGTCGCCAACTCAGAAATCTTCTGCACGAGATTCAATATTTCTTCTGTTATTTTATAGTTGGGTGTCATCGTCTTCCTTTCTATGTAAATCTTCAAGTAAAATCTCCGCCACTTTTACATCGTAAGCGTTCTGAAGATTGATCCAAGTTTGCATGGAAACTCCTAAACTCTCCGCAAATTCTTTCTGCGTTAGGTTATAATCTTCAATCAACTCCTCAACATACTGACCTGGATGAAAAGCAATCAGGTCTTTGTATTCAACAATTTTATTACTCATAGTGATTGCTGACCTCCTCTATTTTTAAGATTTCGATTTCTATAGGGATGGAAACAATCTTCTCCATCACCCTTCAAAATCTTTCAAAAATTCTTTAAGTTCAGCATCGGCTTCTGGTGTGGTTCCATGTAGTTGGTTCAGCATTTCGAGTAGGGAAGCGGTTTGGTTTTGGATTGCTTGATTTGTCGTGTTAATCTTGCCAACGATATCTGTCAGTGGTTCGACTTCTTCTTCCTCAAAGGTATCTACATAGCGAGGGATATTGAGGTTATAGTCATTTTCGATGATTTCTTCATAGCTTGCTAGATGGGCAAACTTGTCAATCTCCTCACGAGACTTGTAAGCTTCCAGAATCTTCTCGATGTGAGCATCCGTCATGATATTCTGATTTTTTCCCTTATCAAACTCCTTAGAAGCATCGATAAAGTAGACATCACGATTGGTACGGTTCTTTTTGAGAATGATAACCGTAGTCGGAATGCTTGTGTTAAAGAAGATATTGGCAGGTAGACCGATAACTGTGTCAATAGCTCCTTCTTCTAACAAGGCCTTACGAATGGTCCCTTCCGCATTGCCACGGAAAAGAACACCGTGGGGAAGAACGATAGCCATAACTCCATTATCCTGCTTGAGGTGGTAGTAACCATGCAAGAGAAAGGCAAAGTCAGCTTTGGATTGGGGTGCCAGTTTCCCAAAAGGAGAGAAACGAGGATCCGCCATAAAGCCAGAACTAGCAGACCACTTGGCTGAGTATGGAGGGTTCATGAGAACACCGTCAAAGTTGGTCGGTTCTTGTGTCGGCCAGTCTTCATCCAGTGTATCGGCATTGTGGAGAAATTGATTCTCAACAGGAACACCGTGTAGGATCATGTTCATCCGAGCCAAGTTATAAGTCGAAGTATTGAGCTCCTGACCAAAGTAGACCACTGTCTGCGGTTTATGAGAGTATTTCTTGGCATTGAGCAAGAGAGAGCCAGAACCCATAGTCGCATCATAGAGGGTAAATCCTAGCTGCTCCTCACGACCCAAAAAGGCAATCTGAGTCATGAGTTTGGCAACAGGCTGAGGTGTATAGAACTCACCAGCTTTCTTCCCCGAGTCCGTCGCAAACTGACCAATTAGATACTCATAGGCATCTCCCAGCATATCACCAGCATGACCAGCCACATCTAGCACAGCCAACTCCTTCATGACTGCCGCCACCGTTTGGTTTTGCTTTTGCGGAGTCGCCCCTAACTTTTTGGAATAGAGGTCAATATCTTCAAAGAGGTTTTCATAGAGTTCATCACTCTGCTCGATATCACGAAAACCCTGAGCCAAATCTTCCAGCTGGAAAGTCCCCTCATTGACACGTGCTACAAGAGCAGTAAAAGTCAACTCAGGCTTGATACTATAGTTGAGTTCGTCCTTCATGACTGCAAGAAGATCCTCGTGAGTGTCCGCATCCTCATAGTAGTTGCGATAGACCTCAAGGGCAGCCTCTAGACTCTCACTCCCCTCCTCCATAGTCTCCGCCACGAAAAAGAGCATCTTATCTGACAGATACTTATAAAAGACCATACCCAAAAGATAGGACTTGTAGTCATTGGCATCCATCTTAGAGCGGAGAACATCCGCTGAGTTCCACAGGGCTTGGTAGAGCGACTGGGACGTTTGTGTTGTTTCCATAATGTTTCTTTCTTTTTACTTAATTCAAAATATCAAAAATTAATTTAATGGTTCAATAGTTTTGCTTCCAATTCTTCAAAATATTTATGCCGTAATTTTTTCTGTAAATCATTATCCAATGCAATACTACTTAAAGATTTTTCTTTTAAGTTAGAAACTATTTCTTTAATCTCTTCGGAACCAATTATTTCATTTTTCAAGTTACAAATCTTTAAAATTGTCGAAAAATCTGAAGAAGCTATGCTATCTTCCACCATTTTAGTTATATTTTCTAATGTTACAGTTATATCAAATTTTTCTGATAAATTTTCTAAAAATGCCCGTGCTTCATCCTCGGTTGGTTCTCTTGTTTCTATCAAATTCCCTTCCATAAATTCATCAAGTTTCTTTTTCAAGGCAATTCGTATTATTTTATCTTTATTTGTTATACACAAACCAATAACAGTGTCTCGCAGTTTTTTAATTTTTTGTTTTTTATCCTCCTCATCATCAGATAAAACATAATTCACTATTTCTTCATCTATCAAAAACATCTCTATCTCATTAAAAGGGAGCACAAAAATATTTTTCTTTTTATAATTTTGAATTCTTGCCCCATCCATCCAGTCATAATCAATAATGCCATAAGCTTCATTACCATGTGATTTCTTTAATTTATTATAAGCTTTTGTGTATTGAATAACTTGTTTATGCCCTTGAACTGGTTTTACAAAACAAAATTCACTGAATAGTTTAGAATAAATCTGATAGTCAATGCTAGTTTTAGTTCCTTCGCAAAATAGTATTGGCTTCTTTGTACCAGATACTTCGGTTAATAATTTCAAAGGTAAATTTAGAGAATCATCTAATTTCTGGTATTCCAAGTTGTAAGGTGCTTCAAATTTCTTACACCATATATAAGTAGCATTTGTTCTTGATTGGACAAAATCCATATTATGCGAAGCAAAAATAAATTGACAATCAGGTCGTTCCGATATTAGCAAATCCCATAATTCATTATAGACAGCTGCGTTTAGAAATGTTTCTGGTTCGTCAACGATAATATAGCTATTTTCTGGAGCTAAAAGAACATTTCCAATATAAAACAATATACAACGTTCTCCATCACTAAGACCATTTATACTATATTTAGAACCATTTTTTTCAACTTTAACAACTCTATCATCAGGTTCAAGCTCAAATATTATTTCTGGGAAAATTTGATTCCATATTTGCTCTACTCTATCCCATAAAGTTAGAGGTAAATCTTTTTCTTTTCTTGATCTACGAGTAACTATGTTTGTGTAGTCTTTTACCAACAATGTTATTAATTTAGTAAAGGTGTTTGAAATACTATTTTCAATTTGGAATGGATATAAATCAATTGTGTCAATTTTAATATCTACTTGTTTAGACTCAGATATATATTTTTCTTTAGTAACATTATTACGTTCTTGAATATTTAACATAAAATACAGTAGTTTCTGGGCAGGTAAAACATACATCTCATCTATACTATTCTTCCTTAACTCATTAATAAGACTTGATTTCCCCGCTCCGTTAGCTCCTATAATAACAGTTATAGAATCCACTTTCGAAATAAAAGAGAAAAGTTTAATTGCTTTAAAATCTTCTAAAATTTGAGGTAAATTTGTTTCATACGTATAAACATCATTGCCATAAAAACTAAATATATTTCCTAACCAATTATCACGTAGTTTTTTATACTTTTCGGTTACATCACCAAATAAAAACTCATCATTTAGTTCGTTATTAACCAAATCAATAAGGGTAGAAAACCAATCATCTACTTTCTGGTAGCTAGTCTTATATGATTCTTTTTCATAATCAGATAATTGACTAAAGATATCTTGAAGTCTTTTCTTTTCGGATTCTAAATTTTCAATTAATTCTTTAATAGAACTATACATGATTCCTCCTTAAATAAACATATCCTGCAAGAGTTTCTTTTTGAGTATTTCCAATTGAGAAATTTTTTCTTGGTGAGAATTGATAAGGTTATCGAGGTTTGAGAAGCAGGCACCGATGGCTTGTTGTTCCTCCATAGAAGGATAGTGTAAAACAACTTTTTCTAAATCATTATTTCTTAAGTGAACGACTGATTTTCCTTGTGCTCTTTTAATCAATTCTTTCTGTTGACTTCCATTTGAAATAGTTAAAGCTAAGAAGATAGAGTCCACTTTATTCTCATCTGGATAGATTATATTTAAATCGCCACCTATAATAACTCCAGATTTTTCAATGACTGATGCTCTTGAAATATCCTCAGCACTTTCCCCAGATGCCGGTACTACAACTTCTCCTCCCTTACTAATTACGGATTTCTCTCTTGTTTCAAGAACAAATGTATTAACCATAGAGATTACAGTTTGATAATTAGTATAAAGTTGACCATATAGAATTATTTCATTCCCAGAATTTACTAAGTCACTTTTTGTATACCCATTACCTTTAGAAAATCTAGCCAATTCTTTTAGACTCTGAACTTTCCACTCTCCTTCAAATCCATCCAAACGTATCTCAGGAACAGTCTGCCCAGCTTTGGGAAACATCTTGGAGAGCATGGTCGCCTTGAGAGATTGGTAGTTGATTAGATTGTCCTTGTAGCTAGCCAGAAGGTCGTCGATGTTGCGGAAAAGAGAGCCAATGGCGAATTGTTCTTCATATGAGGGGTAAAATAACTTAACCGCCTTCAAGTCAGAATTATGTAAATGAACAACTGATTTACCTTGTGCACGTTTAGATAATTCTCTTTGTTGTGAACCATTTGATAGTGTGATTGCAATAAATGAAGAATCTAGACTCTCATGAGGTTTTACAATATTTATATCTCCTCCTAAAATCACCCCTCCATCAGTAACACATGATGCTCTAGAAATCTCAGCTGCACTTTCTCCAGAAGCTGGAATAATTACCTCTCCTCCTTCACTTATAACTGAATTCTTCTCCATGTTAGCATAGGTATCAATATTGCTAATTACAGACTGATACTTTGTATAAAGACGACCATACAAAATGATTGGAGTTCCCTGAGGTTGTATATCTTTCTTAGAGTATCCTCTCCCCTTTGAGAATTCTGCAACTTCTGACAGTTGATTTTGAAACCAAGGTTCTGAAAATGCTCTAAATCTTACTGTCGGTATTTTTTCTTTTCGAGTCGACATATACTCTCCTTCTATTTACGTCCAGAAATTTGCTTTTTACAGTTATCAAATCTGCATCATCCTTTGTCATCATCCCTAATAACTTTAAATTTCAAATCAGATTCTCCATATTTTTGCTTTAAAATTTTCTCAGCCATTTTCTCTGGAGAAACTAACCTAAATGTAGTTTCGGTTATATACTTCGTTAAATAAGTCCTTAACTCATCACATTTTTCAGTTAATTTAGACTCTACCATAAAGTCATCCGCAACTTTTCGATAATCTTCAAAACTCTTCACTCGATTTATTTTTTTGTGATAGTCTACAAATATTGCAACTTCCTTACGAACCTCTTCTTTTAACTCAGATAATTCGATATCATCTTGTATAATCAGAGTTAGCAATAATAAATCTCTTAATTTTATAATTGAATTATATTTAGGAAGCAAATAATCTGAATATAATAAAGGAAAATTTTTTTCAAACTCAATATCTTCATCTGATTCTACTTCTTTAGGGATCATCTTTACGAATTCAAATATTGCATCTGCAAATAAATTTTTAGCAATTCTTAAATCGCTCAATATCTCATATGAACGCTCTGCTCGCTCAATTGTATATTGTAAGAAAATACGTTCTCTTTCGTTCTCTTCTTGTTTTTCAAAAAATTCTCGTTGTAACTTATGTTCATCTTGTAGCTGTTTAAGTTGCTGCTTATTTTGAAGCTTTGCAACATACACTGCTACACCAGCACCTAGTAAAGCCCCTATCATGGAACTAATAAACTAAGAATTAAGAAATGTAATTATAAAATCCATTTATTGTAATTTCCCCTAAGTATAAAGTATTAATAATATTATTGCAAGTTACATACTATTCAAAGATTATTTAATCCAAAAGAACTTCTCTCATCCCATCAATATCATCGCTTTTAATAAATACAACATTTCTATTTCCGGTTAATTCAACAAGTTTATCTTTTCCTAGAATGATAGCTAAATTCTTAACGATAGAGCGTTTAGCAGACTCGTTGTAATAGGTAAAAATAAATCGATAATTATATCTTTTTAAATCAACTATTTTAAAACATTTTTCAAATATCTCTTTATCAAGTGGATCAACCGAGTGTCCAAACACAATAATATTCTTTGAAACTACTGCACCCCACTCTGATAATTTTCTAGAAATAAAAAATTTTTCATATAAATTCCCAGTCTCTTTAACAACACGTTGATAGTATTTTTGGTAAGGTATTAAATCAGAATTAACATTATTCTCCTTATCTTCTATACCAAAAACCATTGTATTCACTGCTGATTTATTTCTATTTAAATCAATTTCCCCGTGAATATAATGGGTATTTTCTATAGGAATTTTGAAAAGTTCATATGAAGTATGGGTATAATTGAAACTAATTACACTAGACTCTGAAATACTATTGATTGCATCTAGTGCCGTTTCTACTGGAACTATTTTATCAATTTCAAAATCTAGGTAGTCTCTATATGAAAGATAAATTTCTAATAGATCTGTTAACAACTCTAGATGATAAATAAATTTCTCATTTAATTTTGATAAAGCTACCTTTCTTTCTAATTTATCCCACTCCAAAACCTTAAAAAATTCATTAAATATTTCAGAAATAAAAAACTTCGATGTGAAATTTTCCTGATGTACCAAAAATTCACGAAATTGTTTAGTATAAATTACCTTCAAATAATCTTTTCCTTTGGAGTATAAAATATCCGGATCTTGTTTAAAATATTCAATCGCTTCAGCGAGATTTGAAATCATTATTTCTAGATTTGACCAATTCTCTCCAAGAGTAGACCTATTCTCATTTATAAACCTAAGGTATAAATTATCTTTATATTTCTCAATATCAATATTATTACTGTTGAGAAATGACTGCAAATGATCTACTTTTTCTAAAAATAAATTATTAGCAAATTCTATGAAATCACTATAACTTGTTTTTCGACCCATGGCTAAATCAAAGCCGTTTCCTAAAATTAATATTGTATCTGCCATTTTTCCTCCAAAGTTTTACTATCTCCCAACCCTCAATGGCTCAATGATTTCCTCCACCAGTTGGGTATAAGCTTCCTTGATTTGTTTTTTATAGAGGAGTGGATTGAGGGCATCCGCCACCTCTAGCTTATAGTCCTGATAGCGCTGGCTCTTAGTCAGCTGGCTTTCTCCTAGTTGTTTTTTAGCTCCCTTACGGTAGTGTTCGACATAGTATCGGAGTTCATCCTCGCCGACATACCAGCGCTTGCTAAAGACTTGGATATGTTGTTGGATGACAGCCTCTATCATCTGATCCAAAATATTTGCGATAGACTGACCACGATAACTTTCTGGATGTTCTTGTACCTCTCTCCACAGTTCAGTAATGATCTGGGCAAGATTTGGATTGGTCTTCTCAAGACTCTGAATATAGTTATCCACGGCTTCCCTATCTTGAGTGCTTAGGTTCTTTTCTTGACTTTGACCTTGTTCAATCAGGCTTTGGATCAAGGTCAGGATATAGGCATAGTTGATTTCGTCCACTTGGATAGATTCCAGTTCATAGTGGATATCAAGTGGTTCACCATCGTCATCATCCTCTACTCGGCTTTTTAATTCTGCAAGAACATTTCGATAAAGGCCCAGATACCTTTCCAACTTTTCTCCATCAAGTCCCGTCTGACTGTAAAGCTCTTCCTCATCATACTCTTTATACACTCGGATAGAGGCTAGGTATTTATCAAAGGCTTGATAGGTTTTAGCTAGTTTCCTCAACTCAGGTGTAGAGATTTGCTCGATTTGGAGTCCATCCTCAGAATCATCGGTGATGAGATTTTGGAAATCACTGCAACTCCGTAAAAAGTTCCTCTTTTCCTCTTCCCAACTTGGGGCTAGAACCTCGTTTTCACCACCATTTGAGTAGAGTTTGAGGGCACTATCTACTGCTTCCTTAAAGGCTAGAGGCTTTTGGAAAGTGATAATATGCCCATAGGTCTTACTGCTATCAAAAATACGGTTGGTTCGGCTAAAAGCCTGAATCAAGTCCTGCGGTTGCATGGGCTTGCGATCGATAAAGAGGGTCGATAAACAAGGCGCATCAAATCCTGTTAAGAGACGATTGACCACGATGACTAAGTCCAACTGTTCATTGCGATAGAGGTATTTGTCCTGTTTTCGAGCAAGACGGTTATTGACATCCGTATTAAAGCCACGAAGATCCGCCATGGTAAAGTGGGTATCAAACTCTTGGTTGTACTCCTCTAAGACTTGCTTCATGTGGTCTTGATTGGCTCTTGAGTCTTCTTCGTTTTCTGTGACCGAGTAGGTGATAGTCGCCTTTGGAAAGTCAGGAAGGACCTGCTTGACCCTCTCCGATACCTTGACTCTCGTCTCCCCAGCCTTGACTCGTTTGAGCAAGTCATAGTAGGCCTGGGCTTGAGGAATGGATTTGACGGTCAGGATAGCATTATAGGTCTTACCCACTCCTTTTTGGAAGCCTAGCTGTTGACGGGATTTATTGATAATGGCATCCAAGACTTCCAGCATATGCTCCTCATCCTCGTAGACAGTATCTGGTATGTCATTTTCAGATTTATCCGTGATGAGGGTATTGCGATAATCTACCTTAAAACCTAAAACTGCTCCATCATGGATAGCTTCCTTGACTGTATACTCATGGAGACGGTCACCGTACTGTTGCTGGGTGGTTTGGGCAAGGTCTCCGACCTGTTGGCGTTTATTTTCCTTAAAGATAGGTGTGCCTGTAAAACCATACCAGAGGGACTGAGGGAAAAAGGCCTTAATGTCTTTTTGTGTTTGAGGTGTTACGGCACGGTGGCATTCATCCACGACAAAGGCCACTCGGAGACCCTTGATTTTGTCAGCATCTCTTTGGTAAAGACCTTGTTCAAACTTGCGCATCATGGTGGTAATTTTCTGGATGGTCGTTACCACCACACGCTTATCATTACTTCCTAGTCGCTTGACCAAATCATGGGTATTATCCGTCTCATCAATATCAATGACATCATTGGTCGCATAAGAGAGAAAAGATGAAGTGGTCTGTTGGTCCAAGTCCCTGCGGTCAACGACAAAAATCGTCTTTTGAATAGAAGGGATTTGTAGGAGATCCCGCGCCACCTTATAGGAGGTTAATGTCTTTCCTGAACCAGTCGTATGCCAGACATAGCCTGATGCTTGCTGGCGAGAGGCTTCCTGAACAGCCTCAATAGCATGAATCTGGTAGGGACGCAGGAGGATGAGAGCCTTCTTACTATCATCAAGGACAGAATACTGCATGACCATCTGGTGGGCACGAGGGATGGAAAGGACTTCGTGAGCAAAGCTGCTCAAGCTCGTTATGGGTTGGTTGTCCTTATCCACCCACTTGGTTAGAAATTGCTTGTTGAGTTTATTTTCTCTGGCTGCAGCGATATAGCGTGTGTCTACCTTATTGGTCACAACAAACATCTGTAAGCTAGAGTAGATGCCACGGAACTTTCCTTCGCGGTCATATTTTTTAATTTGATGAAAGGCATCTAAAAAAGCAACTCTGGGACTCTTAAGCTCGATCTGAATCATTGGAAGGCCATTGATCAAGAGGGTCACATCTAGCCTGCGGTCTTGATCCTGAGGATTTATCTTATCTCTCTCGACTTGGTTGACAACCTCATAACTAGACTTGCCAGCTGCGATATTGTCTCGCCAAATGACAGATAAACGGATAGTCCCCAAACTAGCATCTTCTCTCTGAACCTCAACCTTAGCAATGCCATTTTCGCCGACCAACCACTTGGCCGCATCATAGTAGCTAACAAAGTTCAGTTGATTCTTTATCTGGCGTTTTTCCTGTTCTGTCAGGGGATGATCTGCCAATAGAGCCACATTGTTCTGGGCTAGCTTTTCAAAGAAGTTTGCCCATAATTTCTCTTCTGTTTTAAGGTCATCTCTGTAAGTCCATTGACTTTCCCCAGTTACCAGTTGGCTGATCAGCTGTTTTTCTATCTCCAGTTCTGGTTTTACCTGTATCATACTCTCTCCTTTGCTACTTGCCTGCTCCCTTTATTATAGCATGTTTAGCCTCAAATTCCATCACTCTTCCCATAGCAAAAGCAATCTTCCCCCTTTCTCCTCCAAAATATGGTATAGTAGAATTATACTATCTATGAGGAGTTTACATGTCACAGGATAAACAAATGAAAGCTGTTTCTCCCCTTCTACAGCAAGTTATCAATATCTCATCGATTGTCGGTGGGGTTGGGAGTTTGATTTTCTGTATTTGGGCTTATCAGGCTGGGATTTTACAGTCTAAGGAAACCCTCTCTGCCTTTATCCAGCAGGCAGGTATCTGGGGGCCACCTCTCTTTATCTTTTTACAGATTTTACAGACGGTCGTCCCTATCATTCCTGGGGCCTTGACCTCGGTGGCTGGAGTCTTTATCTACGGCCACATCATAGGCACCATCTACAACTACATCGGCATTGTGATTGGCTGTGCCATTATCTTTTATCTGGTGCGCCTCTACGGGGCTGCCTTTGTCCAGTCTGTCGTCAGCAAGCGCACCTACGACAAGTATATCGGTTGGCTGGATAAGGGCAATCGTTTTGACCGTTTCTTTATCTTTATGATGATTTGGCCCATTAGTCCAGCTGACTTTCTCTGTATGCTGGCTGCCCTGACCAAGATGAGTTTCAAGCGCTATATGACCATCATCATTCTGACCAAGCCCTTTACCCTCGTGGTTTATACCTACGGTCTGACCTATATTATTGACTTTTTCTGGCAAATGCTTTGACAGGTAAAAAATCCGTTTGGTTTCCCAAGCGGATTTTGTGTTTTATTTTGAAACTTCTTTTGCAAGGACAAAGTTTCCAAGTGTGGCAGAACCATTTCCTGCGACTGCTGGCGTGACGATATAGTCACGCACATCTGGTACTGGTAGGTAACCATTGAGAAGAGCTGTAAATTTCTCACGGACACGGTCCAGCATGTGTTGTTGAGCCATGACCCCACCACCAAAGACGATCACATCTGGGCGGAAAGTCACTGTCGCATTGACCGCAGCTTGAGCGATGTAGTAGGCTTGGACATCCCAGACAGGGTTGTTGAGTTCAATGTTTTCCCCACGAATACCTGTACGAGCTTCCAAACTTGGTCCAGCCGCAAAGCCTTCCAAGCAGCCTTTGTGGAATGGACAAACACCGTTGAATTCCTTTTCAATATCCATTGGGTGTTTAGCCACATAGTAGTGGCCCATTTCAGGGTGACCCGCACCACCGATAAACTCACCACGTTGGATGACACCTGCACCGATACCTGTACCGATTGTGTAGTAAACCAAGTTTTCGATACGGCCACCAGCATTGTTACGGGCAACCACTTCACCATAGGCAGAGCTGTTTACGTCTGTTGTGAAGTACATAGGCACGTTTAGGGCGCGACGAAGGGCACCAAGCAAGTCCACATTTGCCCAGTTTGGTTTTGGAGTCGTTGTGATAAAGCCATAAGTTTTTGAGTTTTTATCAATATCAATCGGACCAAATGAACCAACTGCAAGACCAGCAAGGTTATCGAATTTTGAGAAGAACTCGATGGTTTTATCGATTGTTTCGATCGGAGTTGTTGTTGGAAATTGTGTTTTTTCTACAACGTTAAAGTTTTCATCACCGACAGCACAGACAAACTTTGTACCGCCCGCTTCCAAGCTTCCATATAATTTTGTCATGATAAACCTCTTGTTTTTATTTTCTTTATTATAGCATATTTCGAAAGTCTAAATTTCTCTATTTTTTAGATTTTCCTCTGTAAATCTTACCATTCAAGCAAAAACGAACAAACATGTCATTTGTTCGTTTTCATTTTGAGAGGATTAATTAGATTTTCACTTCAATAACAGCATCCCCCTTCGCAACTGAACCTGTTGCGACTGGAGCTACTGAAGCGTAGTCAGCTGTATTTGTAACGATAACCATTGTTGTATCATCAAGTCCCGCTGCAGCGATTTTATTTGAGTCAAATGTTCCAAGAACATCGCCAGCTTTCACCTTGTCACCTTGAGCAACTTTTGCTTCAAAACCGTCACCGTTCATTGTTACAGTATCAATACCAACATGGATCAAGACTTCAGCACCATCGGCTGTTTTCAAACCAAAAGCGTGCCCTGTTGGAAATGCGATTGAAACTTCAGCATCAGCTGGTGCATAAACCACACCTTGACTAGGTTTCACAGCGATACCTTGTCCCATAGCTCCACTTGAGAAGACTGGGTCATTGACATCAGCAAGAGCGACAACATCACCAACGATAGGAGTAACAAGTGTTTCATTTTGAAGAGCTGCTGGCGCAACTTCTTCTTTTGCTTCAGCAACTTCAGCTTGTTTTGCAGATGGAGTTGCATCTACTTCATCTTCGTAACCAAACATGTAAGTTAGGGCAAAACCTAGACCGAATGATACAGCTACCATAAGAAGGTATAGTGGAAGTTGTCCATTACCAGCATAAAGCATTGTACCAGGGATGATAGTGATACCACTACCAGTACCAGCAAGTCCAAGGATTGAAGCCAATCCACCACCGATTGCACCAGCAATCAATGAAAGGAAGAATGGTTTACGGAAGCGCAAGTTCACCCCGAAGATAGCAGGCTCTGTAATACCTAGGAAGGCAGAAAGAGCAGCTGGGAAAGCAAGTGTTTTCAGTTTTGGATTTTTAGTTTTGACACCAACCGCAACAGTTGCAGCACCTTGAGCTGTCATAGCAGCAGTGATGATCGCGTTGAATGGGTTAGCATGGTCAGCAGCAAGCAATTGCACTTCAAGCAAGTTGAAGATGTGGTGCACACCTGACACGACAATCAATTGGTGAACCCCACCAATCAAGAAACCACCAAGACCAAATGGCAAGCCAAGAATTGCTTTTGTACCAATAAGGATGTAGTTTTCAACAACGTGGAAGACTGGTCCGATAACAAAGAGTCCAAGGATAGACATGACCAAAAGTGTCACGAATGGTGTTACCAAGAGGTCAATGACATCTGGAACAACCTTGCGGACAGCTTTTTCAAATTTAGCTCCGACAACCCCGATGATGAAGGCTGGAAGAACGGAACCTTGCAAACCAACAACAGGGATGAAACCAAAGAAGTTCATCGCTGTTACTTCACCACCTGAAGCGACTGCCCAAGCGTTTGGAAGCGAGCCAGAAACAAGCATCATACCGAGAACAATACCAACGGCTGGATTTCCACCGAATACACGGAAAGTTGACCACACAACCAAACCTGGCAAGATGATGAAGGCTGTATCTGTCAAGATTTGTGTGTAAGTTGCAAAGTCACCTGGAAGTGGCATTTCAAGAGCGTTGAAAAGACCACGCACACCCATGAAGAGACCTGTCGCTACGATAACTGGGATGATTGGAACGAAAACGTCACCGAAAGTACGGATAGCACGTTGGAACCAGTTCCCTTGTTTCGCAGCTTCTGCTTTCATGTCATCTTTAGATGATGTTGGCAAACCAAGCGCAACAACTTCATCGTACATTTTGTTTACTGTACCTGTACCAAAGATGATTTGGTATTGACCTGAGTTAAAGAAAGCACCTTGAACTTTTTCCAAGTTCTCAATCACTTCTTTATTGATTTTTCCTTCATCTTTGACCATGACACGAAGACGAGTCGCACAGTGTGCTACACTGTTGACATTTTCACGTCCACCCAAGGCATCGATGACTTTTTTTGCAATTTCCTGATTGTTCATTTGCAAAAATCTCCTTATATAAAATTTTGTTCTTGTTTGAAAGCGATTTTATTCGCCCTACGACTTTTATTTTATCATGTTTTAGAAATATGTCAAGCGTTTTGCAGAAAAAATATTCTATCCACTTAGTGGGCACGCCATAGATTGATTGTTTTTGACTGTTTTAGCAGGTGTTCCTTAAAAAAATAAGTTTAAAATCTTGGTTAAAAGGGTTTTATTTCATTCTCTTTCATATTTTTGTGAAAATTTGATTGATTTCCTGCATTTATTTTATGATAAACGTTTGACAGTTTTTTCTCTTTTTTAACATAAAAGGCTTGCTTTTTTACTCGAAAACGGTTACTATTAAAAGTGATAAGATTTTTGGAGGAATGAATGAATGGAATGGACAACTGAGCGTCGTTACAGACTTTATCAAGATTGGACGCAAGAAGAAATTAAGAATATTAAGGAAAATATGGCACAATCTCCATGGCATACTCATTACCATGTTGAGCCAAAAACAGGACTTCTCAACGACCCAAATGGCTTTTCTTACTTTGATGGAAAGTGGATTGTTTTTTATCAGAACTTTCCTTTTGGTGCAGCCCACGGTTTGAAATCTTGGGTTCAATTGGAAAGTGAGAACTTGGTTCATTTCACAGAAACTGGAGTCAAAGTTTTGCCTGATACTCCATTAGATAGCCACGGTGCCTACTCTGGTTCTGCCATGCAGTTTGGCGATAACTTGTTCCTATTTTATACAGGAAATGTCCGTGATGAAAACTGGATCCGTCACCCTTACCAGATTGGAGCTTTGATGGATAAGGATGGCAAGATTACAAAGATTGATAAGATCTTGATTGAACAGCCAGCAGACTCTACAGACCACTTCCGCGATCCACAAATTTTTAACTTTAAAGGTCAATATTATGCCATCGTCGGTGGACAGGACTTGGATAAAAAAGGCTTCGTCCGTCTCTACAAGGCTGTAGACAACGACTATACAAACTGGCAAGCCGTTGGCAACCTTGACTTTGCTAACGACCGTACTGCCTACATGATGGAATGTCCAAATCTGGTCTTTGTAGGGGAACAACCTGTCCTTCTCTACTGCCCACAAGGATTGGATAAGAAAGTTCTAGACTACGATAATATCTTTCCAAATATGTATAAGATTGGGGCTTCCTTTGACCCTGAAAATGCTAAAATGGTAGATGTATCTCAACTTCAAAACATGGACTATGGTTTCGAAGCCTATGCAACTCAAGCCTTCAACGCTCCTGATGGACGTGCTCTAGCTGTTAGCTGGCTTGGCTTGCCAGATGTTTCTTATCCATCTGACCGTTTTGACCACCAAGGAACCTTCTCTTTGGTCAAGGAACTCACTATCAAAGACGGCAAACTCTACCAATACCCAGTCGCAGCTATCAAGGACCTTCGTGCTTCTGAAGAACCTTTCTCAAACCGTGCCCAAACCAAGAACACTTACGAACTTGAACTCAACTTGGAAGCTAATAGCCAGAGCGAGATTGTCTTACTTGCTAATCAAGAAGGCAAGGGACTTTCCATCAACTTTGACCTTGTAAATGGTCAAGTGACAGTAGATCGTAGCCAGGCTGGTGAACAGTATGCCCAAGAATTTGGAACTACACGTTCTTGCCCAATCGATAATCAGGCTACTACTGCTACAATCTTCATCGATAACTCTGTCTTTGAAATTTTCATCAATAAAGGAGAAAAAGTATTTTCTGGTCGTGTCTTCCCACATGCGGACCAAAATGGTATCCTAATTAAATCTGGAAACCCAACTGGAACTTACTATGAATTAGATTATGGTCGCAAAACTAACTGATGTCGCCAAACTTGCAGGCGTCAGTCCTACTACCGTTTCTCGGGTTATCAACAAAAAAGGTTATCTCTCTGAAAAAACCATTCAAAAGGTCAATGAAGCCATGCGAGAATTGGGCTATAAACCCAACAACCTAGCTCGTAGTCTGCAAGGAAAATCAGCTAAGTTAATCGGCTTGATTTTCCCCAATATTTCTAACGTTTTCTATGCAGAATTGATTGATAAGCTGGAACACCAACTCTTCAAAAATGGTTATAAGACCATCATCTGCAACAGTGAGCACGATTCTGAAAAGGAACGCGAATATATCGAAATGTTGGAAGCCAATCAGGTAGACGGCATCATTTCTGGTAGTCACAACTTGGGAATCGAAGACTACAATCGCGTGACGGCACCAATTATTTCCTTTGACCGAAACCTATCGCCAGACATCCCTGTCGTCTCCTCTGACAACTATGCTGGTGGTGTTCTTGCTGCCCAGACCTTGGTTAAGACAGGCGCCCAATCTATCATCATGATTACAGGGAATGACAATTCCAATTCGCCAACTGGACTACGCCACGCTGGTTTTGCATCTGTACTCCCAAAAGCTCCTATTATCAATGTTTCCAGTGACTTTTCTCCTGTCAGAAAAGAAATGGAAATCAAGAATATCTTAACTCGACAAAAGCCAGATGCCATCTTTGCTTCAGATGATTTGACAGCTATTCTGGTCATTAAAATCGCTCAAGAACTGGGCATTTCTGTCCCTGAAGAGCTCAAGGTCATCGGCTATGATGGGACTTACTTTATCGAGAACTACTACCCTCAACTGGCGACCATCAAGCAACCTTTGGAAGAGATTGCCTGCCTCACTGTTGACCTCCTCTTGCAAAAGATTGAAGGCAAAGAAGTCGCAACAACCGGTTACTTCTTACCAGTTACATTATTACCAGGAAAAAGTATTTAATACTCAATGAAAATCAAAGAGCAAACTAGGAAGCTAGCCACAGGCTGCTCAAAGCACTGCTTTGAGGTTGTAGATAAGACTGACGAAGTCAGTTACATATATCTACGGCAAGGCGAAGCTGACGTGGTTTGAAGAGATTTTCGAAGAGTATAAGCACAAGAAAACTCAGACAAATTCGTCTGAGTTTTTTATGATCTTAAGTTTTCTAGATAACGCTGGGCTGTCTCTAGGTTAAAGGTTTTATCTGCGATAAGCTGCTCGACTAGGGGAGCTACCTCGGACTCACTGGCACCTGCTAGGAGTGCCAAGGATTTGGCCTGCAATTTCATGTGTCCTTGCTGAATCCCTGTGCTGACTAAAGCTTTCAGGGCTGCAAAGTTTTGAGCAAGTCCGATAGACACGATAAGCTGGGCTAATTCTTTGGCAGAAGGATTTCCCAGTAGCTCATGACTGAGGGCTACACGAGGGTTAAGGCCGATAGAACCACCCTTGGTCGCTACAGGCATGGGCAGGGTCATCTCACCGACCAATTCTTCTCTTTCAAGATCCAGCGTCCATCGGCTAAGATCTTGATAGCGTCCGTCTCGACTGGCAAAAGCATGAGCCCCTGCCTCAATGGCACGCCAGTCATTACCAGTGGCAATTAAAATGGCATCAATACCATTAAAAATCCCTTTATTGTGCGTAGCAGCTCGGTAAGGATCAGCCTGCGCAAACTGACTAGCCAAAGCAATTTTCTCTGCAATCTCTCGTCCTTGATCCTTTTGGCGGCTCAAGTAGCGAAAGGCGATGCGACAGCTTGCCGTCACCAGAGAATCGGTCGCGTAATTAGACAGGATTCCCATGAGACTCTGTCCCTGACTGAGTTCTTCTAAGACTGGTTTCAAGGCTTCCAGCATGGTGTTGAGCATATTGGCTCCCATGGCTTCTTGAGTATCAACATGAAGATAGACGACGAGGAAGTCTGTTTCACCTTTAATCTCTTCTACATGCAAATCACGCGCCCCACCTCCTCGTTTAACGATAGAAGGATAGGCTTGATTGGCAAGCTCCAAGAGTTCTGCTTTCTTGCTGGCAATCTTCTCTTGCGCTTGTTCAGGATTAGCAACTTGATAAAGAGCTACCTGCCCAATCATCTGACGCTGATGGACTTGTGCAGTAAAACCGCCTGCACGCTTGATGATTTTACTGGCATAGCTGGCCGCAGCAACCACGGACGGTTCTTCTGTCACATAGGGAACTGTGTATTCCTGACCGTTAACGAGAACCTCTGGGACCAGCGAATAAGGCAGAGAAAAAGTTCCCACTACATTCTCACTCAGCTGGTCTGCCACAGTCACGCTAATCTGTTCATCCTGCTCCAAACTCTCTTGTCTCTCAGGACTAAGGAGCGCCTGAGCTTTTAACAGCTCGAGGCGCTCTTGGTATGATTTTTTAGAAAATCCATTCCAACTTATCTTCATTATTTTTCAACCTTGCTATAACGGCGTTGGTGGTCGATAATTTCAACCAAGGCAAAATCTTGATTTTCATAACCAGCAAACTGGGCAGAGTTTGTTTCATCCAAGTCTACTTCCTCAAAGAAGACTTTTTCATAGTCTGCGACAGATAGGGCAGTTCTTTGGTTAAGCTTGTTCAAGCGGTCTTTATCCAGATAAGCTTCATATCCTTCAACCAATTCACCACTGAAGAACTCAGCCACAGCTCCACTTCCGTAACTATAAAGGGCGATTTTATCCCCAGCCTTCAGGCTATCTGTATTTTCCAAGAGAGACAAAAGTCCAAGAAAGAGGGAACCTGTATAGATATTCCCTACCTTTTGACTGTAGAGAATAGACTGATCAAAATGCTTTTGCAAGAGGTCTTTTTTCTCTTGAGGCAGGCTCTTATCCATGATTTTTTTCAAGCCCTTTAAGGCTAATTTAGGGTAAGGCAAATGGAAACAAACCGCCGCAAAATCATCTAAGGTAAGCTGGTAGCGTTTTTGGTATTCAAGCCAAGTCGTTTTCAAACTATCCAAGTATTGCTGGGTAGAATAAACACCATTTACATAAGGTGTTGTTGAGTAATTTGGACGCCAGAAATCCATGATGTCACGAGTCTGAGCCACATTGTCGTTATTAAAGGCCATCATGCGCGGATTTTGTGTAATCAACATGGCCACACTGCCGGCACCCTGAGTGGGTTCTCCTGGAGTTTCAATACCATATTTGGCAATATCACTGGCAATGACCAAGACCTTGGACTCTGGAGAATTTTCCACATGCAATTTGGCATAATGAAGGGCCGCTGTCGCTCCATAGCAGGCTTCTTTAATCTCGAAACTACGAGCAAAGGGCTGGATGCCCAGCAAACCATGCACAAATACGGCAGCAGCCTTACTCTGGTCAATTCCTGACTCGGTAGCCACAATGACCATGTCAATTTCTTGTCTTTCTTGCTTAGTTAAAATAGAGTCACTAGCACTGGCCGCCAAGGTCACGATATCCTCAGTTAGAGGCGCAATACTTAATTCCTTGAGTAAGAGTCCTTTGCTTAATTTTTCAGGGTCAATGCCCCTCGCTTCTGCTAAGTCTTGTAACTTCAAGACATATTGACTGGTCGCAAAACCAATCTTATCAATACCGATTGTCATATTTACCTCTGTTTTATCATTCATGTAAAAAATCGTTCAATACTATTTTATCACAAATAGCAGTAAAAGAGAGAAAAAAGACTTGATTCACCAAATCAAGTCTCTTATGAATCTAACTTTTATGCTGTTTTCGTAAGTAAGAATAAAGTCTGAGAATCACTGTTCCGCTAGCCATTCCAATGGAAATGACCAGAGCCAGCATGACAACCAAGGTCGCACTTGCCAGCGCTTTATTATAGTCCCCTGTCACAAAAAAGGCAGTTGTCCGATAGGAGAGATAACCTGGAACCAAGGGTGCCAAGATTGCTAAGATAAAGACTACAGCAGGAGTCTTATAAAGAATACTCAAAATCTGGCTGACACAAGAACCGATAATGGCGGCAATGAAGGTAGCAACAATAACATTGGTCGGTTCCTTGAGCAAGAGATAGATTAGCCAGACAACCATGCCCAAAATCCCTCCAGGTAAGAGCATAGAGCGTTGCACATTGAGTACGATTAAAAAAGTGATAATAGCAAGAAGACTTGCCACTGCTTGTAATAAAAAGGTTGTTAGTGTCATATTAGTTCATCAATACCAAGGCGACAGAAGTTCCTGCCCCTAAAGCAAGGGTAATGAGCAGGGATTCAAACATCTTACTCATACCAGAGTTTATGTGGTTGGTCATAATATCACGAACCGCATTGGTCAAGGCAATTCCTGGAACAAACGGCATGACCGCACCAGCTATAATCAAGTCTGCCGTTGAAGGAAAGCCTGTGTAGCGAGCCCAAAACTGGGCAATCATTCCAAAGACGAAGGCCCCAGCAAAGGCTGTCACAAAGGGAATTCGGATAAACTTCTCCACATAGAGGGAAAAGGCAAAACCAAACAAGGTCGCCACTCCTGCCCCAAGTGCGTCGTAGATATTTCCACTAAACATAACCGAAAAGAAAGGAGCACTTAAGGTCGCAGCCAGAGTTACCTGCAACTTAGTATAGGGAAGGGGTTGGGCTTGCAAAGCCGTCAATTGCTTGAAGGCTGTCTCTAAATCAATCCGCCCCCCAACCAGTTGACGAGAAATCTGGTTGACATCGCAGACTTTTTCAATATTATAAGAAGAGGAGGTCACGCGCTTCATGCGCGAAATATTGGTATTTTCAATGGAGAAAAAGATAGCGGCAGGCATGGCAAGAACATTGCAATCCACAATCCCCTGCGAATGCGCAATACGGATCATGGTATCCTCTACACGATGAATCTCTGAACCACTTTTGAGAAGAATGGTTCCAGCTAACATAATCACATCGATGACGGCATTTAATTCTCTTGATTCTTCCATGCGTTCCTCCTTTTATCAACTCCTTCTATTCTATCACAAATCCGGACTCAAAAAAAATCTTTGCCATGAAATCATGACAAAGATTGATTACTTATTTTGATTATCCATCTGATTTTAAGGAGTAGCTGAACTTGTTTTAGGTTTGTAGATTGAAATCTTGACTCTAGTCTTATTGAGGTCTACCTTTTCACCTGCTCTAGGACTTTGTTCAACAACCATGCCTTCTGCACTACCTGCAGGCGCTTTCGTCACTTCTACAACTTCTATATTGGCTTCCTTAATACCAACAATTTGAATCAAATTATTCTTAGTAAACTCCAAGCTGGAACCAATGTAGCTCGGCATGGCAACACTTGTAACCTTTTTAGCTACTGTCAAGACGATTTGAGTAGGTTTACTCAAATCATAAGAAACACCTGCACCTGGACTTTGTTTCATAATCGTTCCTGGTTCGCTTTCGCTGGACTCTTCTTCCTCTATCTTAATCAAATTCTCAGGAACCTTCTTCTGCTTGAGTTCCGAGATTACTTCTGTAGAGTTCCGTCCAATATAGTTCCCTAATTGAATCGTCCTAGCTTTTTTAGCTACTGTCAAAACAATTTGAGTTGCCTTGCTTAAGTCATAGGTCGTACCTTCTGGTAGACTTTGCTTCATGACCGTTCCAGCCTCACTCTCCTTGGACTCTTCTTCCTCAATTTTAATCAAATTATCTGGAACTTTTTTCTCTTTTAATTCCGCAATGACATCAGAGGATTTCCGGCCGACATAATTACTAATTTGGAAGGATTGTTTGCCTGATGAGACAACCAAATTGATTTTCGTTCCTTCTTTTCGACCAGTTCCAGCGCCAGGATCTGTACGGATAATCCGCCCCTCTTCCACCTTTTCACTAGCCTCTGATTTCTCCTCGCCAATCTCAAAATTGGCTTTCTTGAGCGTTTCCTTGGCCTCCGCAACTGTCTGACCTGCCACATCTGGAATGGCAATGGTTGCAGGAGTTCTGGATAATATCCAAATAAGAGAAGCTGCCACCAATACAATGCTGGCCAACAAAATCATATAACGAACTCTAAATTTCCGTTTCTTAACAGGCTTGCTTGCGTAATTGTCTTCTGAAACCTGCTGACTCGGTTTCGCAGTCTGTGGCTTCGGACTTTGTGTTTGCACCTTAGGAATCGAAGTCAAGGTACTCTGGGATACCTTCGGTAGTGTCTTGGTGTCCGCCTTAGTAGTATCATTAAATACCAGTTTAGGCTCATTGCGACGATTGTAAGACAAGCTACTAGACAAGTCCACATACATCTCTGCAACTGACTGATAACGATCTGTCAATTTCTTGGCAGTTGCCTTGATAACAACATTCTCCAAAGCCTGAGGCACAGATGGATTTTCATCAATAACTGACGGCAGTGGTTTCTGGAAATGCTGAAGAGCGATGGTCACCGCGCTATCCCCGTCATAAGGGATATGGCCTGTCAGCATCTCATAGAAAATAATCCCCATGGCATAGATATCACTCTGTACAGTCGCCTTAGAACCACGCGCCTGCTCTGGTGACAAGTAATGAACCGAACCCAGCATAGAGTTAGTCTGAGTCAGACTTGTCTCTGCAAAGGCGACCGCAATCCCAAAGTCTGTGACCTTGGCAGTCCCATCTGGTGTCAAAAGGATATTTTGAGGTTTCAAGTCCCTGTGAACAATTCCTCTGGTATGGGCCAAACGCATAGCCAAAAGAATTTGCCCCATGATACGGACGGCTTCTTCATTAGAAAGAGGATAGTGTTCCTTGATATAGCGTTTGAGGTCTAGTCCAGCAACATACTCCATTGCAAGATACTGTTGACCGTCTTCCTCACCAATATCTGTTATCCGAACGATATGAGGATGGTCTAGATCTGCCATAGCTCTCGCTTCACGCTGAAAACGAGCTACAGCTATCGGGTCCGTCTGGTAGTTGGTCCTCAGGACCTTCACTGCCACTTCTTCTCCGTCTAGAATTAAATCCTTGGCCAAATAGACATCTGCCATGCCTCCTCGGCCAATCTGTTTCACAATCCGATAACGTCCGGCAAAAATCTTGCCGATTTGGATCATTCTGCATCCTCCTCGTTCATAGAAACAAGGGCAACCGTAATGTTGTCTAAACCTCCTGCATTGTTAGCAAAACGCACAAGCGTCGCTGTTTTATCTGCCAAAGGAATATCACTGGTTACAATATCACAAATCTCACTTCCTGAAATCATGTTAGTCAAACCATCACTATTGAGCAAGAGATAGTCTCCTAGCTCCAGGGTAATCATTCCAAAATCAGGTTGAACTTCATCTTTTTGACCGATAGATTGAGTAATAATATTTTTCTGTGGATGGCTAGCTGCTTCTTCTGGTGTCAATTGACCTGCCTTAAGCAATTCATTGACCAAAGAATGGTCGCTCGTTAACTGGTGGTATTCTTCTCCACGAATCAAACCGATACGAGAATCTCCAATGTGGGCATAGATAGCTTGATTGCCAATAATAGCAACAGCTTCTAGAGTTGTTCCCATTCCTTTATAGGCATCATCTTGCCCAAGTTGATGAATCTTTTGATTTTCAATTTCTAGGTAATTGGCGAACCATTCACGCACTTCATTGACTGTATCGATTTGGGTATCAACCCAAGCTATACCTAGGTCTGTTACCGCCATTTCACTAGCGATATTCCCTGCGCGATGACCTCCCATCCCATCAGCTAAAATAATCATAGTACGTCCAGCTCTATTGACATAGTGGTTGACATAGTCTTGGTTATTTGTTCGTTTCTGACCAACATCTGTTAATAATGAAATTTCCATGTGTCAGTTCCTTCCTAATCCGATATCTTGCGAAATTGACTGATGAAGAATCCATCACTTCCATACAATTCAGGTGTAATGAGGATACAGCCGTCTTTCATGATATCCTTACATTCATGTTCTAGTCTTACCTGCTCGAACTCAGGATGACTTTCTAAAAACGCCTCAACGACTTGAAAATTCTCCTCTGAGACAATAGTACAGGTACTATAAGTTATTATACCACCTTTGCCTAGTGTTTGACAAACACTACCTAATATTTCTAGCTGAATTTCCTGTAAGGACGCGAAATCTGCCGTTTCTTTATTGTATTTGATATCTGGTTTTCGGCGCAAAAGACCGATTCCTGAACAGGGAGCATCTACCAAAATCTTATCAAATGAATCCTGACCAAAAAACTCATGCACCTTTCTGGCATCCAATTTTTGCGTTTGAACCCGATCTGCAACTCCTAAACGTTGGGCATTTTCTTGGATTAAGTCCAACTTATGGTCGTACAAGTCCAGAGCAGTAACCTGACCTGTCGTGAGATAAGAGGCTATATGGGCTGTTTTCCCACCTGGAGCCGCACAGGCATCTAGAACCTGCTCATTACCTTGTAAATCAAGCGTCGGAGCAACCAGCTGACTGGACTCGTCTTGGATGGTAATCGCTCCATCTGCAAACAAATCATGGCCTGCAAAATGCCCCTGCTCCTTAACCAAACCAGAAGGAGACAAGGATGAATCACTGGCCTCCAACAAGGTTCGGATTTCCTCTTTTCGGCTTAAATCAGTCACACGAATACTGGCCTTGTTGCGCACCAAAAGGCTTTCAAAAATAGCTTGTGCTCGCTCTTCTCCGTATTCTTCCTTGAGCTTGGCAACTAGCCAAACTGGGAGAGAATAGGCAATGGAATCACGCTTGTTTTTTCGCTTGATGCTAGCAATATCTGGCCAGCCTTCACGTAGAATCCGACGAAGGACGGCGTTGACCAATTTTTCACTGCCTTTTTTACGGACTTTGGCCAATTCTACTGCTTCATTGACCACAGCATGGTCTGGAATCTTGTCCAGATAACGGAGTTGGTAGGCACTCATGAGGAGAAGGACATAGAGCCAACTGTCTAACTGGTCTCTGTCTTCGATAAAGTGGGACAGGTACCATTCCAGAGTCAGTTTACGGGCTAACGTTCCATAGACCAGCTCGGTCACTAAGCCCTTGTCTGCTGCCGAAAGTTGACTTCCCTTGAGATGCTTATTTAAGGCGATATTTGAGTATGCTTGATTGATAAAAACATCCTCTAATACTGCTAGGGCTAAACTTCTAGCCGTTTCTACTTTAGTCACCAAATCGTTCTCCTACAGTCAATGTACGTCCAACTCCGTTGAGGAAGGAAGCGATGTCCATCTTAGGTTTACCAGCTGGCTGCACTTGTTTGAGGGATAGAGCCCCTTCTGCCGTTGCAACAATCAATTCTTTCTTGCCGATAGAGAGGATTTCTCCTGGATTTCCCTGACCTTCTACAGCTAGAGCTTCATAAATCTTAAAGCGGTCGCCCTTAAGGAAAGTATGGGCAACAGGCCAGGGGTTCATCCCACGGATTTGGTTAAAGAGTTGACGATTGCTTTTATTCCAATCCAACTTTTCTTCCTCGGGTTTGATATTTGGCGAGAAAGTAACCTGACTTGAATCCTGCGGTTCAGGTTTGATATCACCAGCAATATAGGCAGGCAAAGTGTCCAAAAGCAAATCACGACCAACGAGAGCTAATTTTTCAAACAAGGTGCCAACATTGTCCTCATCTGTGATCGTAATGCTACGACGAGAAATCATATCCCCTGCATCCATTTCCTTAACCATTTCCATAATGGTCACACCAGCTTCCTCATCCCCTTGAATCAAGGCATAATGGATAGGCGCACCACCACGGTGTTTAGGAAGAAGAGAGGCATGAACGTTGACCGCAAAGTCCATGCTATCAAGGAGTTTACTTGGGAGAAACTGCCCAAAAGCAGCGGTCACAATTCCATCCGCTCCTAGCTTCATAAGATCTTCCATCTCTGGACTTCCAGATAATTTTTCAGGTTGGTAGATAGGAAGTCCTGCTTCTTTGGCAGCCTGCTTGACTGGGGTTTCTTGAATCACTTTTTTACGACCAACAGCGCGGTCTGGCTGGGTTACAACGGCTAGAATTTCGTAACGGTCATCTGTCAAAAGCCCTTTTAAAACTGTTGCTGAAAAGTCGGGTGTCCCCATAAAGATTAATTTTGTCATATCTTCTCCTTCTTATAAAAATTGCTGTGGCTCATGGTCAATGCTGAGACGGAGCTCACTATTTTCCCGTTCTTGAGTCAAGGCCAAGACCTGGTTGAGGGTCGGCCCCAGCTCATCTTCTAAACGGTATTTAATTAAAATCTGGTAATGATAGAGGTTGTGGGTACGGGCAATAGGTTTAGGCGTCGGTCCAAGGATGTTACTGGTTTCAGACAAACCTGACCGCAAAATATTCATCACTTCATAAGCACGTTTGACAACCTCTTCTTCTTTCTTGTGAGAAAGGGTAATGCCAATGGTGAAATAGTAAGGCGGATAACCAAGTTGTCGTCTGATTCCCATTTCATAAGCGTAAAAGCCTTCGTAGTCCTGGTCTTTTGCAAATCGAATAGCATAATGCTGAGGATTGTAAGACTGAATCAAGACCTGCCCAGCTTTTTCAGCTCGACCTGCCCGACCTGCCACCTGTGTCAAAAGTTGAAAGGTTCTCTCAGAAGAACGGAAATCAGGCAGATTTAAAGCTGTATCGGCATTGAGCACTCCGACTAAGGTTACATTGGGAAAATCCAAACCCTTGGCAATCATCTGAGTTCCTAGCAAGATATCCGCTTCTCCTCGACCAAACTGATCAAGCAGAGCTTGGTGACTACCTTTCTTGCGGGTCGTATCCACATCCATACGCAGAACACGTGCCTGGGGAAAGAGTTCTGCCAGCTCGTCATAAGCCTTCTGAGTTCCTGTTCCATAGTAACGAATACTGTGGCTCTTACAGTTAGGACAGACCTGAGGAATGTCCTTTGAAAAGCCACAATAATGGCAGTTCATGGTCTTGGTATCCATGTGCAAGGTTAGAGAAATGTCACAGTTGGGACAAGTATCCACCGTCCCACATTCCCGACACATGACAAAGCTAGAATAACCACGGCGATTGAGCATGAGAACCACCTGCTCTTTTTTAACCAGACGGTCTTGGATCGCCTCTAGCAAAGGAGGCGTAAAGTTTGACGTCTCATTTTGTCCGATATAGTCTCGAAAGTCAATCACTTGAACCTCAGGGATTGTAGCCAAAGGATTGGCCCGTTGGGTCAGACGTAAGTGTTGATAGACGCCTTTGCCAGCTCGCGCACGGCTTTCCAGACTTGGTGTTGCAGACCCAAGGACCAAGGCAGCTTGATTGTACTGGGCACGTAAAAGAGCCACATCTCTAGCATGGTAGCGGGGATTACTGTCTTGCTTATAAGTCGCTTCGTGCTCCTCATCGATAATCATAACACCTAGATTTTTCAGCGGAGCAAAGATGGCCGATCTGGCACCAACAACAACTTGAGCGTCTCCACGCTCGACCTTGCGCCATTCATCATACTTTTCACCATTGGATAAGCCTGAGTGAAGAATGGCCACTTTCTCACCAAATCGAGCGATAAAACGCTCCGTCATTTGTGGAGTCAAGGAAATCTCAGGCACCAGCAAAATAGCTGTCTTGCCCTTGTCCAAGGCTCCTTGGATAATCTGCAAATAAACCTCTGTCTTCCCACTTCCTGTAATTCCTTGAAGGAGAAAGGGAGGCTGATGACTGCCAATCGCACTCACAACCGCATCACGCGCCTGTCTTTGTTCTGGATTCAACTCCAAAGGCTGACTTGCCTCAATGCCTTCAAAATAAGCAGCCGAGCGTTGAACTTCCTTTTGGACTATGGTCACAGCACCTTGTTCCACAAAGAAGTTGACTTGCTCCCGTGAATAGAACTCTAGCAAACTAGCCAAGGGAGCACTCTCAGGATGAGACAGTAAATAGTCTCTCAGTTCTAACTTTTTCTTGGCTCGTGTAGAAATCTCTACACTTTCTAATTGAGCAAGGTCTACCTCATACCAAGACTGGGTCTTGACCTTCTTTTGATCAATCGCCTGATATTCTAGACCAAGCAGACCTTTTCTAGTCAAACGCATCATTTCAGCTTGCTTACCTAAATCTAGAGAAGAAAAGGTAAGTGAATCTTCTGAACCAAACAGGCGCACTCGTTCTTCCTGACTCAAGCCTTCCAGAGGATAGAGAATCTTGTCATAGCTAGAGTTCAGAAATCCTGGTAACATAGCCTTGAGGATGGAGATCTTGTAGGAGAAGACAGATTTACGTAGCTCTTCAGCTAACCAGAGTTGTTCTTGCGTGAGAACAGGAGAAAAATCCAGCACCTCCGCAATATCTTTTAAATCTTGCTCCATCTCTTCTTCGTCTAGTCGAGACTCCAAACCAAGAACAATCCCTTGAATCAGGCGATTGCCCTTACCAAAAGGCACATGAACCCGCATCCCAACTTCCAGCATTCCCTCGAATTCCTCCGGAATCCTATAACTATAGGGTTGATCCGTCTGCATCAAAGGCACATCCACGATAATTTTAGCTACGGCCATCTTCTCACCTCCTCCTTGTCAGTACATTCTTGCAATAGAAAAAATAAGATTGAGTCCCCCCAACCTTAAATTTTTTCACCGTCTTCTTTTTCTTTAGCGATTTGCTCTTTGATTTTCTTTTCTTCTTCTTCTCTGCGGCGTTTTTCTTCTTCGATACGGCGACGCACTGCTTCACGTTTTCCTTCTGGATCTGGGTGAATTGTAACGTTTCCTGATTCAATTTCTTCTAAAGCGCGAAGAGTTGATTTTTCAGACTTGAAACCTTGAGTTGCTGGCGCACCTGCTTCCAATTCGTGGGCACGTTTTGCTTCCAAGATTACGAGTGAATATTTTGAAGGAACCTTGTCAAGCAAGGTATCAATAGAGGGTTTTAACATCATTTGCTTGTACCTAATTTCTAAATTTTATCGGGTAGTTGGAGATTTCGGTAACATCTCCTGATAGTGACCAATGACACGATCCACACGGAAGTGTTCTGCTTCGATCACACGTTTGACACGCTCAGCAGCTAGGGGCACCTGATCGTTGACAATCGCATAATCATACTCACGCATAAGGGCAATTTCTTCCTTGGCTTTTTCGATTCGTTGGGCAATCACTTCTGCACTGTCTGTTCCACGTCCTACCAAACGATCTTGCAATTCATCCAAATCTGGTGGTGTCAGGAAGATAAAGACAGCATCTGGAACCTTTTTCTTGACCTGAAGAGCGCCCTGAACTTCAATTTCAAGGAAAACATCGATTCCCTTGTCCAAGGTTTCATTGACATAGGTCAGAGGAGTTCCATAGTAGTTGCCGACATATTCTGCGTATTCCAACATCTGTCCTTGACGAATCAGCTCTTCAAACTCTTCACGAGTACGGAAGAAATAGTCAACACCGTCCACTTCTCCAGGACGTTGTGCGCGTGTCGTCATCGATACAGAGTATTGAAATTGGTTTTCAGAACTCTCAAAAATCTCTCTTCTAACCGTTCCTTTTCCAACCCCTGAAGGACCAGAAAAAACGATTAGTAAGCCTCGGTCTGCCATTGTGTCTCCTTTTAGTCAGTCTGTGAAATAACATTTCTCTAGAATAATGGCAAAAAGCCAGATTATCCTTTACAGTCTTTCTATCTAGTGTAACAAAAAAGCAGTAATTTTTCAACTGCTCTTTCTTATTTATTTAGCATAATCTACTGCACGAAGCTCGCGAATCACGGTTACCTTGATATTTCCTGGGTAATCGAGATTGTTTTCAATTTTCTCACGAACTTTGTGAGCCAAGATTGTGACTTTGTCGTCCTTGATTTGTCCTGGATTGACCATGATGCGGATTTCACGTCCTGCTTGAAGGGCAAAGCTATTTTGTACCCCTTCAAAGCCGTTAGCAATTTCTTCCAAATCATGAAGACGCTTGATGTAGCTTTCAAGAGACTCACTACGAGCACCTGGACGGGCTGCGCTCAAGGCATCTGCTGCAGCAACGATAACTGCAATCACGCTCTCAGCTTCGACATCACCGTGGTGACTAGCAATCGTATTGACCACAACTGGATGTTCCTTGTACTTACGGGCCAATTCCATACCGATTTCAACGTGGCTACCTTCAACCTCGCGGTCAATAGCTTTACCAATATCGTGAAGGAATCCAGCACGACGGGCAAGAGCCGCATTTTCACCAAGCTCACTCGCCATGATACCAGCCAACTTAGCAACCTCAATCGAATGACGCAAGACATTTTGTCCATATGAAGTACGGAACTGCAAACGTCCCATAATCTTCATCAAGTCTGGATGAAGGTTTGGCGCACCAATCTCATAGGCAGCAGCCTCACCGTATTCACGAATTTTATTGTCAATCTCCTGACGGTTTTTCTCAACCAACTCTTCGATACGAGCTGGATGGATACGACCATCTTTGAGCAACATTTCCATAGTCATACGGGCAATCTCACGACGAATCGGGTCAAATCCTGACAAGGTCACCACTTCTGGTGTATCGTCGATAATCACATCGACCCCTGTCAAACTTTCAAAGGTACGAATGTTACGACCTTCACGACCAATAATGCGTCCCTTCATAGTATCATCTGGCAGATGAACTGTTGAGTTTGTTGACTCCGCTACATATTCACCAGCGATACGTTGCATAGCTTGAACCAGGATGTCCTTGGCCATTTTGTCAGAACGTTCCTTGACCTCTTGCTCAGCTTCACGAATACGGCTGGCAATCTCCTTGGTCAAGTTTTCCTCTGTCTGAGCCAAGATAATATCTCGTGCTTCTGCCTGAGACAGAGCACCAATACGCTCTAGCTCTGCTTCTTTTTGTCTTTCGACTTCCTCTAATTGCTCTTCACGCGCATCAAGGTTTTTCGCTCTATCAGAAATACTTTGTTCTTTTTGTTCAAGTGTTTGTTCTTTACTCGTCAAATTGTCGTCCTTACGGTCGAGGCTAGTAGCTCTCTCGGTCAAACGACTTTCGATTTGTTTGAGTTCTTGACGTTCTGATTTGAATTCAGCGTCCACTTCTTCACGGTATTTTCTGGCTTCTTCTTTGGCCTCCAATAGTGCTTCTTTTTTAAGAGACTTGCTTTCACGTTTGGCTTCATTAACAAGTAAATCGGCTTCACGCTCAGCTTGTCCACGTAAATTAGTTGCTTCTTGTTCAGCATTTAAAAGCATCAACTCTGCAGCTTCCTGAGATGATTTCATCTTAGCTGAGATGCTGACATATCCAATGACTAAACCAATGATGACGGCAAAAACAGCAATCGCAAGCGACATGATTTCCATGTTTTTACCTCATTTTATTGTTATTCCGAATGACATACATTCTTTTACATTCTACCATAAAAAAGTGATTTTCACAAACCTAAAATAGAATATGTTTTGGGGAATTTGGAGTTTAATTGCCTATAATTTATTAGCGCAATCTCTATTTCTTAGAAATCCTAGTTTTAGTAGAGATTTAAGAAAAGCCTACTTTGCAGTAGACTTAGTTTGTTTCTATTCTTATCGGCACTCTTCCAAAATTCTGTTCTGCTATACTTGGATTTCCCAGTTGGTAAATCTGGTCTGCCTTTTGGGTCATAGCATCCCAAGGTTCTTTGCCAATTCGGCTGACTAGATTGACCTGTTCTTTCAGAGACTTAAGGTGTTGTCTGCCTTTTTCGGTAAAGCCAAGGACATGAATGGCTTCTGGCAAGTCACTTTCTCTAGCCTGCACCAAGATATAGGTCAAGAGGCGTCTGACACGCGCCTTGGTGTAACGTTTGGTAGTCACTAACTCAACCAATTCGTCAACAGAGTGAGACGTTTTGATAGCTTCCTTAATACGCACAGCCATTTCTTGATTGACCTGATAGATGGTGGTTAGGTCGGGATTTGACAAGATTTGATAGCGGAGCAAAGGAAAATAGTCATCCCAGCTCACCTTACTGGCCTGCTCAAAGAGGGCAATAGAAGGCATAAAGCGTTCTAAGAAATCTTTGTCCCTTTGGTGCTGACGAAGGGCTGTCGCCGAAGCAAAGTCCACATCCTTGTCCACAGAATGGTAACCCGCCCCCTGACGCTGAATCGGATAAAGTTTGATGTTTCGTCCCGCAACAGCCTTGGCATAGGCCAGAGCAAGGACATGATTGGGTGTATTGCCTGAAAAATCAAGATCTGCAAATTCCTTCCACATGGCTTGGGTTTTCTGTGGATAGGAAAGAGAATCAGGCAGATTTTCCACAAATTTCTCCATCTCAGCCCCCTGCTCTGTGTATAAGTCAGCGATTTTCTGGTAATCTAGAACTTCCTCCGTCCCAAAAGCCAGAGTATCAATGCCCAACCTAGCCAAGATATCCACAGCTCCTTGGCCGAAGAAATCCGCCGCCTGAACACTGACTAAAAAGGGCAATTCCACCACCAGATCCGCTCCATTTTCCAGTGCCATCTGGGCCCTTGTCCACTTATCCACAATAGCAGGCTCGCCTCTCTGCATGAAATTTCCAGACATAGCCACGACTTTCAGTCCTTCAGCTTGTTCCAGCAGGTATTTGTGTCCATTATGAAAAGGATTAAACTCCGCGATAATACCTGTGATGGTCATGATAATCTCCTACTTCTGCGCGACAAAAAACCAACGGGTACTTGTCTCTGTCGGCTCCTTATCCTCAAAGTCCGCATAAAGTTTGAAGGACTTGAATCCGGCCTGTTCCAGCAAAATATCATAGGTCAAGACCTCATAGGTCCGCTCCTCATGCACTTCATCGTGACGACTAAAGGAGCCGTCCGCTTCCTTGACAAAGAAAGTCAGCTCATGCACGATGGAGTGAGGCGCCGCATCCTCATAGGTATCCCAAAGCATGGCGAAATCTTCCGTATTTTCATGGTAGGAATAGCCTGGAAAAACCTCATCCGTCTGGTAAGTCGAATGCACATCAAAGATGAAAACTCCATCTTCATTAAGCGCATTGTACACTTCCTTAAAGACGTCCCCCACTTCCACCTCATCCTGCATATAGCAGATAGAGTCCGAATAACACGTGACAAAGTCGTATTGACCTGCCTTGGACAAATCCAGCATATTGCCTTCAATAAATTCAATCTTTTGCTTGGCTGAAGCCGCTCTCTTCTCGGCAATCTTCAACATATCTGCGCTCAAGTCCAGTCCAGTCACATCAAAACCAGCCTGAGAGAAGCGCACCGATTGAATTCCTGTCCCACAAGCCAATTCCAAGAGTTTCTTTCTCTCCTTGGTCTTTGGCAAATGACGCAGAGAAAAATCCGTCCATTTGTCGTATAAACTGTCATCCATAACCGCATCATAGACCGCCGCAAAAGTTTCATAAGTTGCCATAATCATGATACTAAGAGCTCCATGGTAAACACTACTAGCCCTTTTCCTTTCTATCCATTTTCTTCTAAAATAAGCAAAGAAACCCAGTTGACTACAACTGAGTTTATCTCCTATGCTAAGGCTTCTGAAATATCTACAGAATCCGCCTCATGCCATAGTTTTTCTAGGTTATAGTGGGCACGCATTTCTTCTGAAAAGACATGCACAACGACAGCGCCGAGGTCTAGTAGGACCCAACCTCCAGCTGCATCGCCTTCGATATGGCTACCTTTAAAGCCTGCATCAGCTACTTTTTCACGGATGTTATCAGCGATAGCGTCCAACTGACGGCTATTCATTGAACTAGTAATAACAAAGTAATCCGTCACGCTAGTCAAATCTTGTACGTCAAGTGCGAGGATATCCTCCGCACGTTTCTCATCAGCCGCTTTCACGACTAGTTCTAGTAATTCTTTTTCGTTCATTTAGTCCTCTTTTAAAAAATATTTTTATAATCTAGGACATCTGCAAAGCGATCCTCCCAAATGTCCTCATAAAATTCATTTATCGTTTCTGCTGGAATGTCATCCCCATCAAAGGTTGTGACAGCACCTTCTGGAATAATAAGCTGATAGCCATATTCAAAGGCAACCTTGACAGAGGTATCCACACAATATTCTGTCTGCATACCACATAAAACTAATTTTTCAATCCCCTGTTTATCCAAGTATTCTTTTAAGCCAGTTTCTTTGAAAATACTGTTATACTTCTTCTGAAAGACCTTTTCATCAGGTTTTCGATTTAAAAGCGCAGATAACTGCCAATCTTCTGATGTTTGAGCTTCAGAGTTCTCAATATGTTGAACATAGATAATTTCAATATTCTTGCTTCTAGCCTGGTTTTGTAAATAAGAAATTTTTTCCAATAGACTTTTTGTCTGGAACCCAGTTTCCACTAAAATATTCTGAACATCAATGATTATAAAAGCCGTCTTCATTTAGTCCTCTTTCAAATAGTGCACAAAGGCGTTATAGGTTTCAAGGGTTTGGGGATAGATGGGGAATCCCTGATGAGCTAGATGCTCCACGGTACGAGCTGTTTCATAGGCTACCGCCTTATTAAGTGATAGACTTGCAATCTCACGCGCCACATCTACTCCTGGAAAGGCGCGATTATGCTCGATATAGTCTGCGACGTAGATGACTTTATCTAGGTCTGTCATCTGGTCAGCACCGACTGTATGGATTTCAATAGCTCGCAGGATTTCTGAATCATGCAAATCCAAATCTTCCTGAATCTTGTAAATTCCGACCATACCATGCCAGACATTATTGCCCCAGTTTTTGAGGTCAGGGTCTAGCTGATAACGGCCAATCAAATCCAAAAATTCCTGATCTGACAGCTTCTTAGCATAATCATGGAGAAGACCTGCAAGACCTGCTTTCTCGGTATCAACTCCAAATCGCTGAGCCAGTTCTATGGCGGCACGCTCCACACCTAGACAATGGGTTAGACGTTTCTCAGGTAGAAGCTCTGCCATTTTTTCCAACAAAGCCTCGCGAGAGCAATTGATATAGTCTTGATAGGCCATCAGTAAAGCCCCTCCTTCTCGATGTAATCTAGCACAGGCTGAGGTAGGAGAAAGTTGGGTTTCCGACCTTGGGCAAGGAAGTCACGCACCATACTAGACGAGATATCCATGAGAGGCACATCTACCCAGATAACTGGATAGGAAGTTCCAGCCTTATAGCGTGGGCGCTGAACCCCTACAAACTGAACCATGTCAACCAATTCATCAATTCGGTACCACTTAGGCAGATAGTCCACCATGTCGGCACCGATAATAAAGTAATAATCTGTATCTGGATTCTTCTCTGTTAAAATCTTCATGGTGTCGTAGGTGTAAGAAATACCCTTGCGCTCTAGCTCGATTGTTTCAATGGCTAGCCCTTCAATCCCCTCAATCGCCAATTCAAGCATCTTGAGACGATGGTGTTCAGGGATGGTTTCCTTTTTATCTACGTGAGGAGGTTGGTATTCAGGCATAAGTAGAACTTGGTCCAGTCCCAACTGCTGCCGCACTTGATCCGCAACAATGAGATGGGCATTGTGAACAGGGTTAAAATTCCCCCCTAAAATCC